>JAIBDA010000020.1 GCA_024679635.1 Amphritea sp.
GAACCGCCTTTGGACTTACCCATTGGGGTACGTACCGCATCGACGATGACAACATCATTTGGATTCAGACTCATCTTCGATTCCTCCTCAGTTAAAGTACTTAGTGGCGTTAGCAGCCATCTGTTGCATCTTTTCAGTTGGCTGGTACAACGGCCCCAACGCTTCATACTTCGCAGCCATCTCACAGAAGGCTGCCAGGCCCATCTCATCAAGGTAGTGGAATACACCACCTCTGAACGGCGGGAAACCGATGCCGTAAATCATCGCCATATCCGCTTCTGCCGGTGAAGCAACAATACCCTCTTCCAGACAGCGAACCGTTTCAATGCACAGAGGTATCATCATCCGGGCGATAATGTCCTGGTCAGTAAACTCCCGGGAAGCACCCACACAGCTTTCCAGTAAAGAATCCACTTCATCATCCGCCAGTTTGGCGAGCTTACCCCTACGATCCAGCTCGTAGCGATAGAAGCCTTTACTATTTTTCTGACCGAAGCGCTCCAGTGAGTACATCCGATCAATCACCGACTCTCCTTCATGGGACATCCGCTCAGGGAAGCCTGCAGCCATCACCTGATCTGCATGGTGCGCAGTATCAATACCCACAACATCCAGAAGGTATGCCGGTCCCATCGGCCAGCCAAATCTTTCCATCACTTTATCGACATTGCGAAAATCTGCACCGTCCTGCAATAAGCCACTAAAGCCACCAAAATAGGGAAACAGTACCCGGTTGACTAAAAAACCAGGACAGTCATTAACCACGATCGGGGTTTTCCCCATGGCGGTCGCGTAGGATACCGTACGAGCAATGGTTTCATCCGAGGTCTTTTCTCCACGAATAACTTCCACCAGCGGCATTTTATGAACCGGATTGAAGAAGTGCATTCCGCAAAAATTTTCCGGGCGTTTCAGAGAACTCGCCAGCGCATTAATCGAGATAGTAGAAGTGTTCGATGCCAGCACAGCATCATCCGCAATATGGGTCTCAGCTTCAGTCAGCACCATCTGCTTCACTTTCTGATTCTCGACAACCGCTTCAACGACCAAATCAACAGTGCCAAAGTCACCGTAACTCAGGGTTGGTCGAATCCGGTTAATCGTAGCAGCCATCTTCGCCGCATCAGTACGGCCACGCTTCAGCTGGCCCGCTAATAGTTTATTAGCCTCATCAAGGCCTAACTGAATGGCAGCTTCGTTAATATCTTTCATCAGGATAGGCACACCTTTCGATGCAGACTGATAAGCCACTCCACCGCCCATAATACCGGCACCCAGCACAGCGGCCTGATTGACTTTTGCCGCCTTAGCCACATGACCTTTGCTGACTTTCTTAACGTACTGGTCCTTCATAAACAGTCCGACCAGCGCTTTCACTACCGGGCCGGAAGCCAGTTTAGCAACCCCTTTAACTTCTGCAACAATGGCCTGATCACGGTTCATGCCACAGGATTTCTGAATAGTTTTAACCGCTTGCAAAGGCGCTGGGTAATGGGGCCCTGCTTTTGCACCTATCATCCCTTTAGCCGTTTCAAACGCCATCATTTGCTCAATCTGATTAAGCTTTACCGGGCTCTGTTTCTCTGTCCGGCGCGACAGATAATCGAATTTACCTTCGGCACACTGGCGTAGCAGGTCTAATCCCGCCTCACGCACCCGTTCCTGCGCCACTACGGCATCTACTGCGCCATCTTTTAAAGCTGCCGCTGCGCGCTTCTCAACGCCGGTACAGATCCACTCATGGGCGTTATCAATACCGATCAGGCGTGGCAGACGGACAATACCGCCCCAACCTGGATTAATACCTAACTTAACTTCCGGCAAACCCACTTTGGCCTTTTCACCCAGCACCCGATAGTCAGCGGCCAGACAAAGCTCAAAACCACCACCCAGAGCGAGGCCATTGATCGCAACCACAGTAGGACAAGGCAGGTCTTCCACTGCGTTAAAAATGGCATGGTTATCCAACAACTTTTCAATCAGCTCTGCTTCACCCTGGCCAAACAACGAGCTGAACTCGGTAATATCAGCGCCTACAATAAAGCTCTCTTTAGCACTGCTAAACAGCACCCCTTTAATATCTTCAACAGCACTCAGCTGTGTAACAGCATCTTTCAGTTCACTCAGGGTAAGCTGATTAAACTTATTCACCGGTTCAGTCTTAAGATCAAATATCAGCTCATACAAGCCGCTATCAATCTTCTGAACTTGAATAGCCTTACCTTCAAATTGCATGGTGCACTCCATACTTAGGATAATTATTGTTAACCCTCTTCCGTGCGACGGACTGCTTAGAGAAAAAATGCAGATAGATATACGCACAGTTCAGACTTTCTAATACTAGTCGCAGGTTATTTTCCAGCAATAACAAAAAATACCTTATTCAGTAACAAAAACGACTATAGAACTAATAAATACTTTAAAATCAAAAACTTAGGAAGTCATATGAATTAACATTTAAGCGCATAAAAAATATTGCAGACGTTTGAACTATGATTTAAAGCCCGGCTATCAGCCACTGCGTATCCGATTTAGCTAAATAACTCTACAATGCTTTGAAAGACCGCCAATAATTCAGTAAGCCCTGTATGCACTCAACTATTTTTGACAGCCCTGTTTTCAAACCCCCACTACGCTGGCTCTCCCGTAAGTTTTTTAAACTGAAAGGCTGGCAGCTGGATTTTTCAGCTATTGAGAGCGTAGATAAAGGGGTACTGATTGGCGCACCTCATACCAGTAACTGGGACCTTCCCTATGCGCTGATGCTAGGCTTCAGTCAGGACATGCCTATTTACTGGATGGGTAAGGTTCAGATTTTTAAATTCCCTTTCCGACAGCTGATGATGTGGATGGGAGGCATCCCGATCGATCGATCAAAATCACTCAATGTGGTTGCCCAGGCGGCATCTCAGTTTAACGATGCAGAGCATCTTTATCTGGTTATTGCACCTGAAGGAACTCGTTCTCAGGTTGATGAGTGGAAGACTGGTTTTTACCATATCGCCCATCAGGCCGATGTCCCAATATTGACGGCCTATATAGACTGGAAAACTCGCCGGGCGGGTATCTACCGCAGTTTTATTACCTGCGGTGATGCCGAAAAGGATATAGCTGAAATCAAATCCCTTTATGGCGACCTGCTACTGCGCCACAAAGGTAATAAGTATTAAGCAGCCTTAAAATTAGTTCCGTGGGATTCAAAAACGCGAAAAGTCCGGTTCTCGCTTTTGCATAAACGCCTGTAGAGCCTCCATCGCTTCTGCTGATTTCAGGCGGGCAGCAAACTGCTCCACTTCCGCTAACAGAACCTCCTGTAATTGGGACTGAGTAATACTGCGTATCATCGCTTTACTCTGTCGTACCGCATCGGGTGCCAGGGCGGCCAGTTTACCCGCCTCCAGCATTGATAGATCCGACAAGCTATTGTGCATCACTACACGGTTTATTATCCCCAGGTCGCTGGCGGTAGCGGCACTAAAGGACTCTCCCATCACCAACAATTCGAATGCCCGACGATGCCCTACCAACTGGGGTAAGATCAAACTCGCTCCGCCTTCAGGCACTAATCCCAGACGGGCAAAAGGTAGCTGAAAACGGGCTTGGTCACTGGCGATAACCAGATCACAATGAAGCAGCATAGTGACACCGATACCGACCGCGACACCTGGCACAACTGCAACAACAGGCTTAGTCAGTGATGAGATGGTTTGTAGAAACTGCAGTGGAGCCTGTACCGCATTAGGGGAATTAATAGCGCCAATAAAATCACCAATATCATTACCCGAACAGAAACTGTCACCGGTAGATCCCAGTAAAATAACCCTGACCTCCGGATCAGCATCAGCACCCTTCAACGCCTGAGTTAAGCCTTCATACATGGCCATCGTCAGGGCATTTTTCTTATCCGGACGATTTAGTAAAACCTGGCAAACCCGATCCCGGGTTATGACATTCAGATGCTCACTCACAACAAACTCCTATTTAATTTAATTACTGGGAAGTTCAGGACGATAGTATTCAGGTAGCAGGTCCTGTATCACTTCGCTATTCTGTGCCCAGCTATGACAACTGTTAACCATCAGCGAGGCCCCCAGTTTCATCACTTCTAGATCACTGTTTGGCCAAACCGCCTGAATCGCAGTTGTCGCGATGACCGGTAACAGCTCATTCAAGTGAGTGCATCCACGAAACCCACCGGTTAGTGCTTTACACTCCCGGTGCCAACCAGGGCCTATACGGGTTCCTTCAAGCTGGCTAAATGACTCAGTAATTCTAGCGCAGGTAGGAAAAGGGGAAGCCTCAATAAAAGCCTCCACTTTGTGAATCAGCAACCGCTGATCCAAGGTAATCCGCAGCCCCAGATCATGAAAAGCCTCACCAGCGGGGACTTCCCCTCCTCGGGGTAACGGCACAGTCTCCGTCTTTATATCGGTCATTCGCGCTTCGATATCCCACAAACCATCGTCACGAAGGTATGCACAACACTCGACTGAACGCCGGTGTTGTAACTTTCGCGATGCCGGTTTAGACAGGGAACTGGACTCTGTCATAACGGTTTACCCAGCCAACAAAGACTCAAGCTGACTTCTCACTGCGGAGCATGCGGCGAAGCACTTTCCCCACATTTGATTTAGGCAATTCATCGGTAAACTCAACAATTTTTGGCACTTTATAGGGCGTCAAACGTTCCTTACACCAAGCACGAATCTCTTGAGTACTGACCTCTCCCTTAGCCACAATAAAGAGTTTCACTACCTCGCCGCTATGGGGATCAGGTTCACCAATCGCAGCACATTCGACCACTTGCGGGTGCAGGGTAACAATATCTTCAATTTCATTAGGGTAGACGTTAAAACCGGATACATTGATCATATCTTTAGCCCGGTCAACGATGCGCAGATAACCATCTGTTTCCTCTACAGCGATATCTCCGGTAATAAAATATCCATCATCAGTAAAGCAGCTGGCGGTGGCCTTCTCTCTCTGCCAGTAACCCAACATCACCTGCGGGCCTTTAACACAAAGTTCACCAGGCTCCCCTGCCCCCAGCGCCTGACCATCAGCACCAACAATTTTCACATCAGTTTCTGCAACAGGAGGCCCGATGGTACCTACCCTTATATTTTTCGGAGGATTCATCGCTACGGCGGGCGAGGTTTCAGTCAGGCCATAAGCCTCCAGCACCTGGCATCCAGTTAGCTTTTCCCAGGCGTTGGCCGCATCCAACGTAAGGGCCATACCTCCGGACAACGTCACTTTTAGATGACTGAAATCGATAGCAGAGCTGTCTTTATGATTGCAGATCGCCACGAATAGAGTATTCAAGCCAATAAAGGCTGAGATCGAGTGCTGACGCAGTTCTTTGATAAACCCTGGAATATCCCTGGGATTAGCAATCAGAATATTATTACCACCTAACTCCAATACCGCCATAGTGATAGTGAAGGCGTAAATATGGTATAGCGGCAACGGCGCAACCACCTTCTCCGCCCAGTGTCGGTCTGCGTCAGAAATAAGTTTAACGCCCTGCAGAAAGTTCGACAGTAGGTTTGCATGGGTTAGCATTGCCCCCTTGGAAACCCCCGTCGTACCACCTGTGTATTGCAGTACCGCGATATCAGCTGGTTGGGCCTGTACCAGATTCGGTCGCTGACCACGTTTCTGATTCAAAACATCACGTAACTCGACCGCCTGAGGCAGGTGATAAGCCGGCTCCATTTTTTTCAGATACTTGACAACAGTATTGATTAATACCCGTTTAAGGGGGGGGTGAAGATCGGCGATCTGGGTGGTGAAAACATACTTAATACCGGTATTGGCAATTATCTTATCGACGTTGTGGGCTACCCCTTTGTAAACCACTAACGCCTTGGCACCGGAGTCATTAAACTGATTTTCCAGCTCTCTGGGGGTGTAGAGTGGATTGGTATTCACCACGACCAGTCCAGCTTTCAACGCACCAAACAGAGCAACCGGGTACTGATTCAAGTTAGGCAGCTGAATAGCTATACGATCACCAGGAAGCAGATCGGTTTCCTGTTGAAGGTATACAGCAAAAGCATCGGAAAGCTGCTCAAGCTCTCCGTAGTTCATCTCGTTACCAAAGCTAGTAAACGCCGGTCGATCTGAATAGTCACTGACCATCCGCTTAAATGCATCGATCAGGTTTGTATAACCTCGGGGATTCAGACTTTCTGGAATCGACCCGGCGCGTTCTTTTTGATCCATTTTCAGACCCTGCCAGCTATTATTTTTGTTATTAGTTCTTACATTGTTCTATGTAGAGCTCTACACCTAACCTATTCACTTCAGCATAAGAGATCAGGTAAAAAAGTCTAATTAAATCAGAAACAAACATGATTTAATGACGTTTTTGGCATCAACCAACAGGAAAGAGTGCTTCCAACCGGGTAGCCAGCATAATATCGCCTTCAGCGCGTATCCTGCCGCTCATAAAGGCTTGCATACCGTTAGTTTCACCACTTAAAACTTCGCTAAAGGTCTGGTTATCCATCAACAAGACAACACTGGGTTCGTCATGCTCTCCCTTTTCCAGAGCACAGTTCCCTTCGGATATCGCTGCAAAATAAGCATCACCTTCATCCAGTTTATACTGAAATACCACATCTAAACCGTTAGCGGCTGAACTACTAAAACGCCCTACCATCTCCTCAAACATAGCCTGAGTATCTGACATCGTTGTCTCCATATTCTTTGTTGCCGGCGCTGATTCGCGGGGAATCAATCGTCGAAGTCTGTAATTTAGGTTCAGCAGGCCGGAAACTGTAGCCCGACCTGCTGCGGTGCGAAGTAATTTCATAGTCTTTGATTCAATACTTATTCTCATCGTTGATTAGAATGAGAACTCTGCCTCATCCATTTCTAGCAGATTATCAGCACCAGAATCGATCGTTGCTTCAAGAGTTAGCGTACGGGGCAGGATGCGTTCAAAGTAGAATCGGGCGGTCTTTATTTTAGCGGCATAGAAAGCCCTATCGCCTTCGCCCTCAGCCAGTTTTTCCTGTGCGGTGACAGCCATCCGAGCCCAAAGATATGCCATCGTGATATAGCCCGAATACATCAGGTAATCTACCGATGCAGCTCCTACCTCTTCACGATTTTGCATCGCTTTCATACCGACACGCATGGTCAGATCAGCCCATTCCTGATTTAAGCGAGCTAAAGGATTGATAAACCCTTGCATCGACTTATTCTCAGCCTTTGACTCACAGAATTTATGTATCACCTTAGTAAAGGATTTCAGAGATTCGCCTTGAGTCATCAGCACTTTCCGCCCTAGCAGATCGAGCGCCTGAATACCGGTGGTGCCTTCGTATAGCATGGAGATTCGACTATCACGAACATTCTGCTCCATACCCCACTCACTGATATAGCCATGACCGCCAAAGATTTGTAGTCCCTGGTTAGCAGATTCAAAGCCGGTTTCAGTCAGGAAGGCTTTTGCTATCGGTGTGAGGAAGGCTAACTGTGTTTCTGCTTCCTGACGCTCATTCTCATCGGCGGTCAGACCTGCCTTGTCCACTAACTGAGCACAGTAATAGATCAATGCCCGGCCTCCCTCAGCAAAAGCTTTCTGGGTTAGCAACATACGGCGAACATCTGGATGCACAATAATAGGGTCGGCTGCCTTATCCGGACATGCGGGGCCATTTAAGGCGCGCATCTGTAAACGATCCCGGGCATAAGCCAGAGAATTCTGATACCCCCACTCGGTATGAGCCAGTCCCTGTAAAGCGGTGCCAATACGCGCAGTATTCATAAAGGTGAACATACAGTTCAGACCCCGGTTTTGCTCGCCGATAAGGTAGCCGGTAGCCCCATCAAAGTTCATCACACAGGTAGCGTTACCATGGATACCCATCTTATGCTCCAGGGCACCACAACTGAGGCTGTTCCGCTCACCAGTATTGCCACTAGCCTCCGGGAGGAACTTAGGCACAATAAACAGGGAGATTCCTTTGGTACCTGCTGGAGCATCCGGCAGTCTGGCTAATACAATATGGACAATATTCTCAGCCATATCGTGCTCACCCGCGGAGATAAAGATCTTAGTGCCACTAATTTTATAGCTACCATCAACCTGAGGCTCCGCCTTAGTTTTCAACATCCCAAGATCGGTACCACAGTGAGACTCTGTCAGACACATAGTACCAGTCCACTCACCACTGATCAGTTTGGTCAGATAAGTCTGCTTCTGATCATCGGTACCATGAGCCTCAATGGTATTCATCGCCCCGTGACTCAACCCAGGATACATACTCCACGACCAGTTGGCAGTTCCCACCAGCTCGTTCAATATAATGCCGATCGACTCAGGTAGTCCCTGGCCACCCCACTTAGGATCATGTGCCAGAGATGGCCAACCGCCCTCAACAAACTGTTGATAAGCTTCTTTAAAACCTTTTGGTGTTGTTACTTCGCCTTCATTCAGCTGACAACCTTCACGGTCACCGACTGAATTCAGAGGCGCCAGTACCCGCTCTGAGAATTTCGCACCCTCTTCCAGAATAGCGCTCAGCATATCCGGAGTCGCTTCTTCACAGCCAGGCAGGCTCTTATAATGCTGCTCACTTTCCAGCATTTCATCCAGTACAAACTGAATATCCCTCAGGGGCGCTTTATATTCTGGCATGCTTACACCTCGGTTAATCTGTCAGGCTATCTGTATATGAGCTACAGATATCTATTGTTATTAATATGATAGATGCAGGATCTATTAAGCGCCCACCTTAACCAATAACAAAAGCTTTCAACTTTACTGACACAAAAAATCAAAGCGCATATTAAGTGCATTTAATCCTTTTAAATCATACACATAATAAATATCACAAGATTTGTTTTTATTAACAAAAAAGCCCGCAAACGCGGGCTTCAATTATACAATCAACCTTTTCTACTGTTTGAGGATAGGCACCAGACCTTCAGAAAACCCCGCGCGTAGAACTAAAATATCGCAGTTCAGCCGCGGCAAGATCCGTTCAGCGGTATTACCGAGCAACGCCCCTTTCAATCCGCCATGAGCCCGGGTTCCAATCACCACCAACCTGGCTTCAAGTTCGTCAGCCACCTTAGGAATCCAGTGCTCTGCAGGCCCTTCTCCCACCGCTAAAGCCTCGACACCCAACTTCAACTGAGACAATAGCAACTCCATTGCCCTCCGGGCCTGCTTCTCTATCAAAGCTGCAGACTGCAACTGAGGATCTGCACCCATCATTGGCGAGGGACAGGCTACCACCCCAGTCAAACTAGAATCGGTGACCCGTGCTATCTGGGCCGCCACTTTCAGCAGGTCATCGTTAAGTTGTTGCTGATGCTGATCTGTCGTCAGGGGATTCACCGCTGCCATTACAACGCCCTCATGCCAGAGATGATCATGCTTAACCATCAATACCGGACAGGGGAGGTCACGTAGAATCTGTCCATCCAATGAGGTCATAAAACCACTTTTACGAGGGTCACAGCTTTTTACCAACAAGCCGAAGCGTTGTTTAGCCCAAAGCTCTTCAAGTAATTTCAGTAACTTAGACTTAGGCGTACAACGAAATGATGCTGTAATGCCCTCCGATTCCAGCTGAGTAACCAGCTGGCTGGCTTTATCTGCATCCTCTCCTACCCAAACAATTTCAATCGAACAGTTCAGACGGCTGGCAATTAATCGGCTACGCTGCAGCGCCAGACAGGCCTGATCCTGTTGATCCATAACCAGCAATAGCTGTTTATTAAACAACATCATTCACCTCCAGGTCAGAGCTTATTGGCTGTTTAGACCCGGAAGCCGGGCCACAATTAAGAAGACATGCCAGAGCAGGAAGTAAAATCAGGGCGCCCAGCATATTCCACAGGAACATAAAGGTAAGCAAAATCCCCATATCTGCCTGAAACTTGATGGGCGAGAGCACCCAAAGCACCACTCCAATCGCTAAGGTCAGACCAGTAAAGGCAACTGATTTTCCAGTGGTTTCAAGGGTATTTAAATAGGCCTCTTTAAGAGGAAGCCCCTGCACCAGATAGGTATTCATCTTAGAGTAGATATAGATACCGTAATCCACCCCGATACCGACCCCCAGTGCGATAACCGGAAGGGTTGCCACTTTCACACCGATCCCCATACTCGCCATCAGTGCCTGACAGAGTATCGAAGTCAGTGCCAGCGGCGCGATAATACAGACCAGAGTTTTCAAAGAACGGAAAGTCAATAAGCAGAGTAATCCCACAACCCCATATACCCATGCCAGCATCTGGTATTGAGCGGTTCCGATCACCTCATTGGTTGCCGCTTCGAATCCTGAATTACCGGCGGCCATTTCAAAGTTAATCTCTTCGGAATCGTTCGCTGCGGCAAACTGATCAACCGCTGCAGTCAACCGCTGCAACGTTGCCGCTTTGTGATCATCCAGAAAGATTATCACCGGCAATAATGAGCAGGAGGGGTTCATCAGCCCGACAGGTACGTATGACAGCGATGCATTAATAACCAGCTGATTACGACTGATCGTACGCCACTTCAAATTACCTTCATTTAACCCCGCTGTTACTCGCTTAGAAACATCGACTAGCGATACACTCGACTGAACACCCTCAATATTGGTCAGGTAGTACTGAAATCTATCTACCAGCGCCAATGAGGTAAAACTGGAACACTGCTCTGCCTCCGTGGCAACCATCACCACGAAGATATCGCTGGAAGTAGAGTAGTTCTCAGTGATGAAGCGATTATCAGTGTTATAGCGGGAGTCCTGCCGCAGCTCTGGAGCGCCCGTATCCAAATCCCCTATCTGCAGATTTTGCCCTTGATACAATCCGCCCATTAACAGCAACAAAGCGACGGTAACCGCAAACAAAGCGCCCTTAGGCTGTGAAAACCAGGTCAGCTTTCGCCAAAAACTATTATTATTTTGCTCTGCCCGACGTGCCCGCTGAGTGGCATGATCGCCAATCCCTACCAGCGACATAATCACCGGCAACAGAAACAGATTCGTCAAAATAATCACAGCGACCCCCAGCGAGGCGGCAATCGCCAGATCCTGAATCACTTGAATTTCAATAACGATAAGGGTGATAAACCCAAGACCATCCGACAAAAGCGCCGTTAATCCCGGAATATATAACGCCCTAAATGCCCGCCGGGCGGCAAGCCAGCTGTCCGCACCCCGGGCGCTTTCCTGCGCAATGGTATTAACAATCTGCACACCATGACTGACCGCTATTGCAAACACCAGAAATGGCACCAGCATAGAGTACGGGTCCAACCCATAACCCAATAGCTTCAATAGCCCCAGTTGCCAGATAACCGCAATCACTGAACAACCCAGCGGTACCAAAGTACCCGTAATACTTCTCGAATAGAGATAAAGGAGAATCAGGGTAATTACCATCGCGATGCCGAAGAACACTGCAACCTGAGCTGCGCCCTCGATCAGGTCGCCAACGACTTTGGCAAAACCGGTGATATGAATACTGATGCTGTCTGAGGTGTATTTGTCCCGGATGAGGCTTTCAAGCTGCTGGGAAAGTTCCTGATAATTAAGTTTTTCACCGGTATCCGGGTGCTTATCAAACAGCGGCACCTGAACAATCGCCGAACGAAAATCATTCGCCACCAGACGGCCTACCTGACCAGAGCGCAAGACATTCACCCGAACCAGCTCAAGCGTTTCTGCAGAACCATCATATTCAGCCGGGATCACCGGGCCGCCAACAAACCCCTCTTCCGTTACTTCTGTCCAGCGTACATTAGGAGTCCAGATAGACTTCAATGCTGAACGATCCACACCGGGAATGAAGAACAGTTCATCGGTGATTTGTTGCAATGTTTGCTGAAACTCTGCGGTGAATATATCGCCTTCATTTACCGCTACGGCAACCCGAATACTGTTGCCCAGACCCGCAAGGTCATCACGGTTTTTCAAATAGTTCTCAACATAGGGATGAGAAGTGGGAATCATTTTCACGAAGCTGGCATCCGGGCGAATCTGCGTCGCCTGCCAGGCAAGAAATAGCGTTATAAAAGAGAAAACCACCAATACCAGGATGCGGCGATGAAACAGAAAACGTTCAGCAAATTCTTCGGAGGCTTTAATCGGCGCCAATAAGAGTTGAGATAGCTTATTCATTATCAGTCTCCAGGGTCCGCACTCCACCTTCTCCCACCAGAACATACTTCCCCGGCAAGCCTGCTCCGGCACTGATGGACCGCCTACTTCCAGAATCTACCCGGGAGAACCGCTGTCCGTCCCGACTCTGAACCACTAAACCACCCTGTCCTAGCAAAACAAGCCTATCTTTACTGGCAACAGCACCAACCAGAGAAGCGCTAAAGCCGGTATTAATCGCTTGCCACTCCAAACCATCCACTGAACGATAGAGATGCCCTCGCAACCCCATCAGATACACGTTATTTTGATATTCGGTAATCGCGAATAAAGAGCCATCATAGGGAGAATCAAGGCGCTCCCAATGTTCTCCCTGATCCACAGAGCGAAACAGTAGCCCTGCTTCGCCAATAATATATAGGTAGCCACGATGATCGGCGATCATAGCGTTCAGATGAAAACTATCCGGGTTATCAAGGCGATCTCCCCAATACTGCCAGCTTTCACCTGCATCATCGGTTTTCAACAGCAGACCATAGCCACCTAACGCAAAACCCCGTTGATCATCTGCAAACCAAATATCCAACAGGGGTACAGAAGGCCCTTCTTCCAGAGCTGCAGCAGCATCGTCAGCCTGCCACTGTGCGGTGTCGAATTGCTCAGCAAGCCTTTCATTATCAGGCTCAGCATGCACCTGAGCCTCCAGTTCAGACACCCAGGCCTGTAATCGGGACAAACGCAGCTGATTAATCTGATCACCATCCAACAATTTACGCCAGCTGACGCCACTATCCTCGGTTTTAGCCAAAAGCCCATCATGGCCTGCCAGCCAACCATGTTGCTCATCGGTAAAAAAAATGCTGGTTAGCATCACACTAAAAGGAGTTTTAAGTTGTTGCCAGGTCTGCCCCTCGTCGCCGGAACGAATAACTGTTCCCTGATCTCCAACGGCAATCAGCTGATCCCCGGCAATTGCGACATCCAGCAGCAATGTCTGATCAGCCCGAAAGGTTATTAATGCAGGCACACTCAGCCGGTCTGCAACTGAGACCATAGAAAAACTGGCTCCAAATAGAGCTACAGCTAACAATAAACAGCGTATTACCGGTCGATTCTGAAGCATACTATTCCCAGTTATTATCATTATTCAGGAATTACGTTTCTTTCTGAATAACTAGCATGTCAGCCAGCCAGGTCGAAAGAAAGGTCAAAAAGGGTGTAAATCATTAACAAAAACGGTCAATGGCTCAATAACAAATACTAGCAAGATTATTGACATTTTCTGCCAGCAACAGGAAACAAACTTCCCAGATCAATACAATTACAGAAATTTTTCCTCTCGAGATTGCTTTTCATCGACTGCCGGATGTAGAGTTAGCGACTGCAACGGAGGTCTAATACATCTGCAAGCAAACTCGAGTCGGATATAAGTCCGACCCATTATAAAATAATGTATTAGACAACCCCTCTGAGGGTCCCTCTGTAAAGAATAATAAATGGAGATTAGCTCGATGAATCAATTCCGCAAAACATTGCTTGGCCTGAGTACTGCAGTTTGCATTATGGGCATGACTGCAGCAGCACAGGCTGACACGCTTAAAATTGGCCTGGCTGGCCCAGCAACAGGTCCTGTTGCACAGTATGGCGACATGCAAAAGATCGGCGTAATGGCCGCGATCGAAGATATCAATAAAGCCGGTGGTGTTAACGGCATGATGTTGGAAGGCGTTATCTATGACGACGCTTGCGATCCTAAGCAGGCTGTTGCCGTAGCAAACAAAATCGTTAACGACGGTGTTTTCCACGTAGTTGGTCACCTGTGCTCATCTTCAACTGAGCCAGCTTCTGACATCTACGAAGAGGAAGGCGTACTAATGATTACCGCTGCCTCCACTTCACCTTCGATCACGGAAAAAGGCCATCAGATGCTATTCCGTACCATCGGCCTGGATAGCCTGCAGGGTAGTATGGCTGCAGAGTACATCCTGGGTAGTGCTAAGCCTACACGCATCGCAGTTATTCACGACAAGCAACAGTACGGTGAAGGCTTAGCAACAGCTGTACGCGATCAACTGGCTGCAGGCGGCCTGAAAGCGACTATGTTTGAAGGCGTTACCCCAGGTGACAAAGACTTTTCTGCACTGATCGCTAAGCTAAAGAAAGAGAACGTTGATTTTGTTTACTACGGGGGTTACCACCCTGAGCTGGGCTTGATCCTGCGTCAGTCTGCTGAAAAAGGTTTCGGCGCTCAATTCATGGGCCCTGAGGGTATCGTAAACGCTGACCTGGCTAAAATTGCGGGTGACGCATCTGAAGGCGTTCTGGCGACTGCGCCTAAGAGCTTCGATCAGAATGCCGTTAACCAGGCGCGTGTAGAAGCGATCAAGGCCAAGGGCGAAGACCCAACCGGTCCTTTCGTATTTACCGCTTACGCGGCAGTTGAAGTAATGACTAGCGCTATGACTGCGACTAAGTCGACTGATACTGAAAAGCTAGCAGCGTACATCCGTGCTAACGAAGCTGAAACTGCAATCGGTAAAGTAAAGTACGACGAAAAGGGCGACCTGACTGAGTCTACCTTCCTGGTTTACCGTTTGCACAAGGATGGCTCTAAGTCTCCTGCACAGTAATCCTCAATAATAACAATTGATTAGCTCTGCCCGACTCATGAGTCGGGCAAATCTGATCCCGATACCCTAGCGCCGTGATCCGGTGCCGGGGTTTCGTTTTATATGGTCCCTGCAAATGTCAGAATTCTCACTCTATCTGTTGCAACAGCTCATTAACGGGCTGACCATCGGCTCTACTTATGCTCTGATCGCCATCGGCTACACAATGGTTTACGGCATCATCGGCATGATTAACTTTGCCCACGGCGAGATCTATATGATCGGCTCTTATATAACATTCATTGTTATCGCCGGCCTAGTAAGCATGGGAATCGTCAGCTTGCCGATTATCCTGGTCATTGCATTGGTTATCGCAATGTTCATTGCCAGCACCTACGGCTGGGCAGTGGAACGGGTCGCTTATCGTCCTTTACGTGGAACCAACCGGTTGATTCCACTCATCTCTGCTATCGGCATGTCGATTTTTTTACAAAACTCGGTAGGTATCTCTCAGGGCTTCCGCGATGTTGCTTTGCCACCGATGGTCACCGGTGGATGGGCTTTCGGCAATCCCGCCGACTTTGAAGTTACTGTCTCCTATATGCAGGTCATTATCTTCGCTGTCACTTTTATCACCATGACGCTATTAACTCTGTTCATATCCAAGTCCCGTATGGGTCGTGCGTGTCGAGCCTGTGCCGAAGACCTGGGTATGACCAATCTACTCGGCATTAATACCAACAAAGTCATTGCCCTGACCTTTATTATCGGCGCGGCTCTGGCGGCTATTGCTGGCTTACTGCTAGGTCTGTATTACGGCGTGGTCAATCCATTCGTCGGCTTTATTGCTGGCTTAAAAGCATTTACCGCTGCAGTACTGGGCGGAATTGGCTCAATTCCTGGCGCAGTACTCGGAGGATTAGTACTGGGGGTAACCGAAGCGATGACAGCAGCATTCTTCCCGTCTGAATATAAAGACGTGGTCGCCTTTGGTCTGTTGATTACTATCCTGTTGTTCCGTCCTAGTGGACTTCTGGGTAAGCCGGAGATAGAAAAAGTATGACTACTAACAAGTTTTACAACGCTATCTTCGCCGCGGGTATCACGCTGATTCTGGCCTGCCTGATGATTGGTGTTAAGCTAGACACCTCTGGCACTCAACTGGCTGTTAAAGGCGCTACCGCTGCACAATGGGGCTGGATCGGTGGTGGTATAGCCGTTGTTTTCCTGTCACAGCTGTTCACCAATCAGATTGATGCTCTGTTCCGCATGATTCCAAAACCTTCTATCAGCACTATGCTGCCTGAAGAGAAGAAAATGGCGACGCTGAAGCCATGGCTGATCGCCGGCGTCATTGTGATTATGGTTATCTGGCCATTCATGGTATCCCGGGGTTCGGTTGACCTGGCGACACTGACCCTGATCTACATCATGTTAGGCCTGGGCCTGAACATTGTAGTCGGCCTTGCCGGCTTGCTGGATCTGGGCTTTGTAGCGTTCTATGCGGTTGGAGCCTACACCTATGCTCTGCTGTCAGAATACTTCGGTTTATCTTTCTGGGTTTGTTTGCCAATTTCAGCAGGCATGGCGGCATTATTCGGATTCTTACTGGGCTTTCCAGTATTGCGTCTGCGAGGCGATTACCTGGCAATTGTGACGCTGGGCTTCGGTGAGATTATCCGTATCCTGCTCAATAACTGGACAGAAGTAACCGGGGGCCCTAGCGGTATTTCCGGAATCGCCAAACCAACATTGTTTGGGCTGGAATTTACCCGCAAAGCCAAAGGTGGTGAGGACGCAATGACCTTCCACGACTACTTCAATCTGGATTACTCAAGCTCTTATAAGGTTATCTTCCTTTACCTGATCGCTATCCTGCTGGTTTGCATCGTAATTTACGTAATAAACCGCCTGATGCGTATGCCGATAGGACGGGCTTGGGAAGCCTTGCGTGAAGATGAGATCGCCTGCCGTTCGCTGGGCCTGAACCGCACAGCTATCAAGCTATCGGCATTTACTCTGGGCGCTTCAACGGCCGGTTTTGCCGGTGCATTCTTCTCCGCTCGCCAGGGCTTTATCAGTCCCGAGTCATTCATCTTTATTGAATCAGCAATCATTCTGGCCATTGTAGTGCTGGGCGGCATGGGCTCGCAGATGGGTATTATTCTGGCGGCGATTGTCATGACTATCCTGCCTGAACTGGCACGTGAATTCTCTGAGTACCGCATGCTGCTATTCGGACTGTTAATGGTATTGATGATGCGCTGGCGGCCTGAAGGTCTGATACCGACTAAACGACCACAGCTGGAGTTGAAACAATGAGTCAGTTACTGCTAGATGTAAACGGTCTCACCATGCGCTTTGGCGGTCTGGTAGCAGTAGATGGCGTAAACCTGAAGGTTA
>JAIBDA010000125.1 GCA_024679635.1 Amphritea sp.
AAAAAGTTATTCCCACACTAGGGATAATTATGATCGACCTGGAGCGAATGAAAACCACGGGTAATATTATTGGTTACGACGGCAGTGATTTCAAAACTTTGAATAACTTCCCAGTTGGTGCCTTTGCGACTGTCTTAAACGAAACCGTGCATCCTTTAGATTAGCGCCTTCACCTTTTTCCTTCTGCTTGCACACACACAAAGGAAAGCCCATCGAGTCAGTGTTTCAGGTCTAGCAGCACTTTCGAGACCAATTCACTACGTGACTGCACACCTGTTTTTTGAAAAATATGATGCAGGTGTGTTTTTACTGTTGGCAGCCCCAGGCTAAGTTCGAGAGCGATACCTTTATTAGTTGCACCGCTGAGCAATAGCTCAATGACATCAATTTCTCGCTCCGTGAGGCTATATTTCTCTGATACTGACCGTCGCTCTCTACTTCTCTCAGGCAGATAGACTGAGTTTAGACTGTACTCAAGAAAGGGTTGTAACTTACGAAGTAACACTAACTCCGACTTGTTGAAGTTTCCCAACAGGTCTTGGCGTAACATCGTCAAAACCGCAATAATCTGGCCTTCGTATCGAAAAAACATATCCGCTACATAACGATGATTATTAGGCACCATAAATTCCTGAAAATAGATCGTCTGCTTCAGAATATGCGGAGCCATCTGAGAATCAAGTGTCACGATCCGGTCATCCCTGTTATTAAAACGCTCTGGATTCAGAGGGTCCATTTTCCCATAGGTAGCAGAGTACTCTTTTTCAATATTAGAGCCACTGTTAAACACTACAGCACCACGGTGCTGCATATCCGGCTCAACTAAAAAAAATACTGATTCGCTCAATTGCAGCATGCTGTTTATCAGCTCCAGGGCTTTACGCTGAAATTCATTTGGAACCTTGTTATGGGTAGACATAACTTCAACCTCCTCATCTGATTCCCTGTATTCAAGCCCCGCCAGCAAGCTTTTGCAACACTCTACTCTAGAAGGTCAACCTTATGGTTGATTACTTTACTGACCAATTCCCGGTGAAATATGTCTGATGCATCTACGTACAGGCTACCCCCTTCAGCCTTTACCTATGCAATAACAAAAAAAATGATATCCCCTGGAGGATCATGTCGATGAATCGAAACTTAAAACTCAAGTTCTCTGCTGTAGCACTGGGTACTGCCGTTGCGCTTGCATCAGGTGCAGCATCTGCTCATAACCTTTATAGCCAAGATGGATCTGAACTCAATCTGGATGTTGAAGCTGTTATCGGTACTTTTAGCAGCAATGAAACCTACGGAAACACTGAATCTAACCCTAGCTGGCAAGAAGGCTACCTTAAGATGGGTTTCAGTGGTTCACACAGTCTGGAAAATGGTGCAACCCTGTTCGGTGCAGCAAATGCCGTATCATCCATGACCTCAGGTGATGGCGATGCTGCTGGTCTAACCACTGGCGATGAAAGCGAAACCGAAATCGAAGATCTATTTATTGGCGTTCGTAACGACCAGTTTGAGCTTTCTGTGGGCCGCCAGAACATCACTATCGGTGATGGGTTTATCATGAACGGCGATGCCCTGAACATGGGTAAAGGCCTGGAAGGTATTGATCCAGCATTTGAGCCAGATCGCGGTGGTGCATACTGGCTGGCAGCTCGTAAAGCATTTAATAAAACTGCTATCGCTCGAATTGGCGGTGATTCTGGCCTGCGTTCAGATATTTTCTGGATTGAGTCAAATAATGCTGCTCAGGCCAGCATGGAACTAGCGGGCGCTAACGTTGAATACGTCACCGAAAAAGGTACTTTTGGTGCGATGTATATTAAAGGTTTAGGTGTCGATGATGGCGAAGCCGCTTTTCTTGGCTATGAAGGACGTGATGGTCAAAAGACCATGAGCCTTCGCTACCAGGGTCATGCTGGCGTCGAGAATCTGTTTCTGTCATCTGAGTACGTATCTCAGGAAGACGGTGTAACCGGTGATAATGCTAATGCATGGTATGCCGAAGCCGGTTGGACATTTGCTGATACACCATGGGCTCCAAGCGTTAACTATCGCTTCACAAGCTATGATGATGGATATGATCCATTGTTCTTCGGCTTCAACCGCGGATACGGTACTTGGTTCCAGGGTGAAGTTGCAGGTAATTATGCAGGCCCATTTGGTACCGGCGCTGATATCCACTACCTGGGTGTAACGGCTCACCCAACTGAGATGCTGACAGTAGGCGCTGGATATTTTGACTTTGAAGACCAAAACGGTGTTGATACGGCTAATTTGAACTTTGATGTTTCCGGTAAAGAATTGAATATCTGGGCCGAATGGGTTGCTGCGGATCACCTGATTATCAGCCCTGTCCTGGGTTTCTATACGCCTGATAATGCAAACAGTGCGCAAGGAAATGATAATACAAATACCTATGCACAAGTCATCGCTATCGTACCTTTCTAATACCCGGCTCATAGCTAAATAACAATACCTGAGCCCTGTTTTACAGGGCTCACTTGTCTCAGGAGAACAACGATGCTGACCTCATTTTCATTAACAATTAATGGCGACAAAGTTGCTGGCGCTGCCGGTAACTTCGACGTAATCAATCCGGCCACGGAAGCCGTTATCGCCCAATCCCCTCAAGCATCAGTCGGGCAGCTGGATCAGGCTGTTGCTGCAGCCCAGACAGCTTTTAAAACCTGGCAATACAGTACCGACCAGGAACGTAGCAGTGCGATGCATCGCATTGCTGATCGCATAGAGGCCAGTGCTGATGAACTGGCAGAAATAATTGTGTTAGAACAAGGCAAACCTATGTTTCTGGCTCAGGCAGAAGTAGGCGGTGCCGTGGCCTGGACCCGCTATAATGCTGACCTGGAAATTCCAGTTAAGACCATTGAAGATAGCGAACACAAACGCATTGAAGCCCATCACAAACCCTTAGGTGTTGTCGGCTCAATCACCCCGTGGAACTGGCCTCTGATGATCGCAATCTGGCACATCATGCCGGCCCTTCGTACCGGAAACACCATAGTCTGTAAACCATCTGAGTACACCCCGCTAAACACTCTTCGTCTGGTTGAAATCATCAACGAAGAGTTGCCACCAGGGGTCATTAACGTCGTCACAGGTCAAGGCGAAATCGGCGGAGCAATGAGCGCTCATGAAGGCATAAATAAAATCGTTTTCACCGGTTCAACGCCCACCGGCCAACGTATTATGAGCAGCGCCGCAGTTAACCTGAAACGTCTAACCCTTGAACTGGGTGGTAACGACGCGGCAATCATCATGCCTGATGTTAATGTTGATGCGATCGCTGAAGGGATTTTCCAAACCGCTTTTTTGAATATGGGACAGACCTGTGCATGCTTAAAACGACTGTATGTACATGATGATATCTATGACCAACTAAGTAAAAAGCTGGCAGAAATTGCGCAAGCGCAAGTAGTCGGCGATGGCATGCAGGCAGGTACCACCTTTGGGCCAATCCAGAATGCTAACCAGTTCCGTATCGTCAGTGAGCTTGTTGAAGACGCTAAACAGCAGGGAGCCACCATCCTCTGCGGTGGAGAGGCACCGGCAGGCAAAGGTTTCTTCTTCCCGCCAACAATCGTTACTAATATCAGCGATGGCACTCGTCTTGTGGATGAAGAACAGTTTGGTCCGGTATTACCTGTCATCCGTTTCAGTGATGTTGACGACGCACTAGCACGTGCAAACTCAGCCAGCGTAGGCCTGGGTGGGTCAGTATGGTCTTCTGATATTGATCAGGCTCAGAAAATAGCCAGCCGACTAGAGTGCGGAACAGCATGGATC
>JAIBDA010000033.1 GCA_024679635.1 Amphritea sp.
GAGTAGCTTCATGATAGACCTCGCCCATTAGAATTGAAGGTGAGTGTTAATTCAGGACAATGAAACCCCGAATTAATACTCAGGTTAGCTACTCAGCTAAATCCAGCGATATACCCAGCGCCTTCGCGACACCTGCGCCGTATGCCTGATCAGCTTTCAGGCAGTTGCTGATATGTCGTCTTTGGATCTCAATGGATGCCCCCCCCACGGACCGGGCCGTATTCTCGAACAGCACTTGCTGTTGTTCTCGGTTCATCAGGCGGAACAGTGCGCCGGGTTGTGAATAGTAGTCATCATCTTCCCGATGGTCCCAGCGTGACGCTGCACCTGATAATGACAATGGTGGTTCAGCGTACTCCGGTTGCTCTTGCCACTCGCGCTGGCTATTGGGTTCATAACCAATAGTGCCACCGTAGTTATCATCAACCCGCATAGCGCCATCTCGGTGATAGCTATGTACCGGACAACGGGGTGCGTTAACCGGAATCTGATGATGGTTTACGCCCAGACGATAGCGTTGCGCATCTCCGTATGAGAATAGGCGCCCTTGCAACATTTTGTCTGGTGAGAAACTGATTCCCGGTACTACGCTAGCTGGATTGAATGCAGACTGTTCAACTTCAGCAAAGTAATTCGAAGGGTTACTATTAAGCTCCATCGTGCCGACTTCAATTAGAGGGTAATCAGCTTTTGGCCAGACCTTGGTTAAGTCGAATGGATTGAATAAGCTGTTTTCAGCTTGTTCTTCCGTCATCACCTGAATGCTCATGGTCCAGGAAGGGTAATCGCCATTTTCAATGGACTCATATAAATCACGCTGGTGACTTTCTCTATCTCGACCGATCAGCTGTTCAGATTCTCCATCGGTAAGGTTTTTAATACCTTGATTGGAGCTGAAATGGAATTTGACCCATGTACGTTCATTGTTAGCGTTAATCATACTGAAAGTATGACTGCCAAATCCGTGCATCTGTCGATAGGATGCTGGGATGCCCCGGTCACTCATCACGATAGTGACTTGATGTAAGGCTTCAGGAAGTAAAGTCCAGAAGTCCCAGTTATTTTGGGCGCTGCGCATATTAGTACGTGGGTCACGTTTGACGGCGTGGTTCAGGTCGGGGAATTTAAGCGGATCACGCAAGAAGAATACCGGCGTATTATTGCCCACCAGATCCCAGTTTCCCTCTTCAGTGTAGAATTTCAACGCAAAACCACGAATATCTCGTTCTGCATCGGCAGCGCCACGTTCACCTGCAACGGTGGTAAAACGTGCGAACATTTCTGTTTGCTTACCGACCTCTGAAAAAATCTTAGCGTGGGAATATTCTGTAATATCGTTGGTAACGGTGAAGGTACCATAGGCGCCTGACCCCTTAGCGTGCATACGTCGCTCGGGTATAACTTCGCGATCAAAGTGTGCCAGCTTTTCCAGAAACCAAACGTCCTGAAGTAATTGTGGTCCGCGAGGACCTGCGGTTTCTACGTTTTGGTTATCTGACACTGGACAGCCGGATGCTGTTGTTAATTTCTTATTCATGCTCTTCTCCTGCTAGATGTCTACGCTTTTAGCTTAGGAGAATATTGAAATTAGGAAAATTAATTATAAGCATTGCTGCTATAGTTTTTTTCTATTTATTGAGGGTGTGATAATATCAAAAGCGCTCAGAGAGCGTCATTAGCAGTGCGTGCTTCGACTCATCTGATTTAGACCTGAGATAAGGCATATCCTTTTTTATTGTGAGGGTATTGATAATTCGTATTACAGACAGGCATGCCAGTCCGGGTATGATACGAACATTAAAAATGATGAAGACCTTCTTAATAAAAGGGAGTTTATGTCAATTATTGATTTCAAAATGAGACAAGACCTACTGTGGTTCTCTGAAAAACAAAGCACCGCGTGGATTGAGCACTCGCCAGTGTGCACAAAAATAGTGGACTTAGATTTTAATCTACAATATATGAGTTCTGCGGGTATTAATGGTCTTGGTATTGATGACATTACAGAGTATTACGGAAAACCATATCCTCTAGGCTTCTATCCTCAACTATTTCGTGACGAAATGACTAAAAGTTTGATTAAGGCACGGGATGCAGGTGAGGTCGTAGTACATGAAGACGCGGTGGTAGACATCGAAGGGAATGTAATGTGGTTCCACTCAACCATCGTTCCGGTTAATGACCATAACGATCATAACGATCAAATTGATTATTTCATGATCGTATCTGTGGATATTACTGAGCAAAAGCAAGTAAATATAGGAATACAGGAGCTGAACCACGAGCTTGAGTCTAGGGTTAAAAATCGCACACTGGAGTTAGAAAAAGCACTCGAAGAGTTACTGATCATCAGTGAAACAGACAGTTTAACTACGATAGCAAATCGCTATGTCTATGAAAGGCGTCTGAAAGAGAATGTGGCGACTGCCAAACGCAATAGAGAACATCTATCACTTTTGATGATTGATATAGATTGTTTTAAAAAATACAACGACAAGTATGGACATGGCTTTGGCGATATTGTGCTCACCAGTATTGCGCAAACGATAAAAGGCTCTCTGCTGAGAGAAACCGATCTTGCTGCACGCTTCGGTGGCGAGGAATTTGTCGTATTATTACCCTCAACAGAGGGCCACGCTGCATTAGCCGTCGCAGAAAGAATTAGAATGAATGTCAGATCATTAGAGATTAAGCATGATGTTTTAGATGCAGCGAGTGCCATAACGGTAAGCATTGGAGTTGCATCGTTGAAAGCTGAAACGCTTAATGAAACGGATCTACTCAAACAAGCAGATATAGCGCTTTATATGGCTAAGAAAAAGGGTAGGAACTGCTGCAAAGTGTTCAATACTTAATTCGGCATGATTCTAGAATCGGATTGCAGTTTTTCTCAGAAAAGTTGCTGTAATCCAGACCTGGCCTGATATCCGGTTTCGGCTTTATTGAGGGGACAGAAGCGTTTTATCTCTGTGAATCTGAATGCTGTTTCTGGATCGAAAGCAGTAATGTAAAAGTCATTACAAATAAGTTCCGCCTCGCCGCTTTTTCGAGCAAGCGAAGCGCCTAGTTTTTAGCAAGTAGCACTCTTTTCGGCTGTTTCGCCTATTAACAACTAAGGCGTTAGTCATCACTTACTTCAGCTCGTTAATGATTCCGTTCGAGCCAATCGCATAATAAACCCCATTGCCAAAGCCAACTGAATAAACACCGGTGCTGGTGGGGCCGTAGGGATCGCGCTTATGAATTTCCCAGTTGCGTAACATCTCACCGCTGCTGGTGTCCCATAGCTGGACTGAACCTGAAGCGGTGCCGGTGAGAAGTTGGCTGCTATCCGGTGAGAAGCGGGCTGAGAGAAAGCTCAGGCGTCTTGCGAATAGATCGCGGTTATCGGATAGGGTATGCAATACCTGGCCGTCCTGAGTGTTCCAAATGAGCGCTCGATCAAGGCTACCTGAACTGAACGCAAGTTGTTTGTTGGGTGAGAGTGCGACGGTGTCGACGATATTGCCCAGTTTCAGGCTGTGGATAACTTTGTTATTTTGAACGTCCCAGAGCTGCGCGTTGTAGTCGTCATCTCCGGTGAGGGCCAGAAGTGCATCTTCGCTTAGGTCGACAGACTTTACCCGGGCACTGTGGCGGAAAGTTTGCTTAACACCACCTCGTTTGACGTCGAAGTATACGGCGGTATGATCCGCCAGTCCCAGCAGTGCATAACTACCATTCGGCGAGAGGTCCATGGCTAGAATTTCAGCCGGTGAACTCCAGAATCCTTCTGGCTGGCCATTACTCAGGTTCCAAAGTACCAGGTCTTGTTGATTGGCTGTTGCGGCGTAGAGTTCGTCAGGAGAGAACGCGCTGGCGGCGATAAGGCTGAAGTCTCCGGCTCGATGGTTCCAGTTATATAGTCGCTCATGATCGGCCAGGCTCCACAGGCTGCCGCCATGGTTAAATGAGCCGATAGTGGCGTAGCGGGCCGAGGGGGAAATAGATGCTGAATATGCGCCTTGCAGGGCATACTCTACATGCTTAGCCGGTTTATCACCTCCGCTACAGCCAGTGAGGACGACGGTGGTTAAAAGTGCGCAACCAAAAGCGCCCAGCTTGTTGTTCATAGCGTTTCCCTGCAATCTATATAGGCGTTTTGGCAAAAGCGTTCTATTAGACCTGTGCTTCAGTGAACACCTGCTCACGATGCGCGGTATGCAGCACTTCGATCATCTTATCTTCGAGAGCAAAGCGCTCTTCCAGAGACTCGCCTAATGTGGAGAGCTGGCAGGTTAGTTCATGCATCTCCTGCAGTGTCTGGCCCTCAAAGGTCGAGTAGAGGTCATTGAAGTCCAGCGCCGCATCGGTACTGGTTTGAATGCGGGGGAATAGTTCCTGCGCTTTTTCCAGGCTGCCATCGTTGAATTCACTGCCTTCTTTCAACAGCTGTTCATACACTTCAAAGTGACCGGATGATATATAGTCCATCATCAGCTGAGAGAATTCCAGAATGCGTTCTTTCAGGGCCTCATCGACATTCTGTTGTGGCAGCGCGACAAAGGTGCTGATCAGTTTCTGACGTTCTTCAAGCCAGCTATCTATTATATCGCTGACACCTCCCCAGCGTTCCTGGGCGTTTCGGCATTTTTCTAGCATAGCTGGCCTCCTTATTATAAAAACAGTACTCGCGACTACTTGTTCTCAATACTAATCCTATCGTTGTGAACTAGGCAATAGCAGAAGTACTTTCCTTTGAGGTTACTCAAAGTTAGATGAGGGACACTGATATTTTTTCTCAGAAATGGTACAAATAGAGCTAACTCTATGATTAATTCGTTGTTTTGAGATTGAATGCATCTCTTCAACCCGGTTAGGAAGCTTAATATGTTGAAACGTTTATTGTTGATGGTGTTTCTGGGAGCGCTGTTACAGCCTGCCTGGGCAGCAGATGAGCCTGTAGAAGGCGCTGAAGATGACTATGTAAACTATATTGAGCTGAAGCCCTTTGTGTCTAATTTTGTCAGCCCGGGTAAACTGCGGTTTTTGAAATGTGAGATTACCATTGAGGTGACCAGTCCGGCAGCGCATCATGCGGTGAACTATCATAAACCCGAGGTTCGGCATGAAATTTTGATGCTGCTGAGTTCGAAAGAAGAAGATCAGCTTAAGACGGTTGATGCCCAGCATGTTCTGGCTCAGGAGGCGCTTGATAAGGTGCAGAAGGTGCTGCTAGCGGAAGAAGGCGAGGCATTTGTAGCGGACCTGTTTTTTACCAGTTTCGTATTGCAGTAAGTTGAAATTAAAAAAAGCCCGCATAGCGGGCTTTTTTTTGTTTTTTTATAAATGACTTATTGGGCGAGATAGTCCGCCAGATAATCATCAAATCCCTGAGTATCACCCATTTCTATTTGAGCCTGCTCATCCCTGGAGCTAACGGTTAGCTTGTCCAGATAATCCTGCTGCTCTGTACTTAAGCCTATACCGGTGATGCTCTCCCGATGCTTTCGACTTTGTTGCAAGGTGAATGCTTCATAGCCGAGTCCGGATGTTTGCATCGCCTCCAGTATCTGCGCGGAGGGCGTTAGTTGCGGATTATCAAGTTTCGCTTGTTGTGCGGTAACGGCTTCTGAGTAGCGGGTGTCGCCGGCTATCTCATCCAGAACAGCCGCTGTTTCACGGATATCATTCAGAATCTGTCCGCCCCATTCAGGCACACTTAATTGCTGATCATTGCGGGTCAGTGTAAGGCCGGGCTCACGCCCCCTGTTTACGATCAGGTTATTGTTCTGATCAATCAGGTCGCATTCCTTATCGGAGACTTCGCCAGGGTCTGATAGCAAGCATGTCACCAGGAATGCATCGAGGAAGTTAGACTGTTGCTGATCGATGCCCAGCGGTAGCAGTGGATTGATATCGGTATTACGTACTTCGATATACTCCACGCCCCGCTCACTGAGAGCGTGTATCGGTTTTTCTCCCGATAGGGCTACCCGCTTAGGGCGAATATCGCTGTAGTATTCATTTTCGATCTGCAGCACACAGTTATTCAGCTGTTTATAGCCCTGGTCTGTCTTGACCCCGAGCTGCTCGTAAGCAGGGTAAGGGGTGTTGATTGCGAGAGTCAGGGTGTGGATATAGGTCTCCAGATGATTGAAACAGATATTCAGATCGGCCTGCGCCTTGTTAGAATATCCCAAGTCACTCATACGCAGCGAGGTTGCATAAGGGCGATAGAGTGTCTTTTCATCCCAGGATTCCAGGTCGTGGCTCTGGCCGCACATGAAACTAGAGGAGAGCGCTGGAGACGCACCAAATAGATAAAGTAGTAACCATGATGAGCGGCGGAAGTTACGGATGAGTGTGAAATAGCCGGACGAACGGAATTGTTGCAGGCTGTCCTGGCTGCCTTGCAGTTCACGCAAGACTGGCCAAAGGGTTTCTGGCAGCGAGAAGTTGTAGTGAATGCCCGCTATTGCCTGCATCATCTTGCCGTAACGATGCTCCAGGCCTACGCGATAAATATATTTCAGTCGTCCGACATTGGAACTGCCAAAACGAGCGATCTGTATCGCGTCTTCATCCTTAATTCTACAAGGCATGCTAGCCGCCCAAAGCTCCTCTTCTCCTAGCTGCTGGTAGGTATAGCAGTGAAGTTGTTGGAGGAAACTCAATGCATCCCCGGATTCTTTGAATGCGGGGGTAATAAATTCTAGCAGTGCTTCCGAGTAGTCGGTGGTGATGTGGCTATGAGTCAGTGCAGAGCCCAGAGTCGTAGGGTGTCCGGTCTGACTGATGGAACACTGAGTGTCGACTCGCAGGCCTTCCTTCTCTATACCGTGAAGGATGCCGTCGAGCGCCAGAATCTGGCCATTCTCAGTAAGTAATTTCAGATTCTGTTTCAGTGCCTCAGACACGTCGGGATACCTTTACCAGAGAAAAAGAGCGCTATTATAGCGCAGCATTTGCTAAACATAACCCTGTGATATCTACAGGTACAGGGAATTATGTTTTTTGACAGAAAGGGTAGAGCTGCCCGATCGAAAATTCTATCGGGCTGGCGCGCTTTGAGCAGGTATCAGGCTACCTGAAGAACCTGCATGGAGTTGGTGCCATTTCCACTTCCGATGACGGCTCCGCGGGTCAGGAGAACCAGGTCGCCACTACTGAGAATCCCTTTTGTTTTAAGGTTTTCAAGTACCTGAGTGTTGAGTTCTTCCATCTCCAGCCCGGTAGCGTCGAACAACATGGGCTCGACTCCCCGGTATAGAGCCATACGACGCATAGCACGTTCATTTCGCGTGAGGGCGATGATAGGGAGGCCCGATCGAATGCGGGACATCCAGCGGGGTGTCGAGCCTGATTCAGTGAGACAGATAATCGCTTTTACGCCGACCAGGTGATTTGCGGTATACATCGCTGAGCGGGCAATGGTTTCATCGATATGTTCACAGCGCTGGGTGATGCCGGTAGGGGCGGGGCGCGACAACTGGTGCTTCTCTGCACCCAGACAGATCTTAGTCATAGCCTGCACTACTTCAACTGGGTAGTCGCCGGCGGCAGTTTCTGCGGAAAGCATCACCGCATCGGTACCATCGAGGACCGCGTTGGCTACATCGAATACCTCTGCTCGGGTGGGCATCGGGTTTTGAACCATGGTTTCCATCATCTGCGTTGCGGTGATGATGAATCGGTTCAACTCACGTGCGCGATTAATCATATGCTTCTGCACGCCGATCAGCTCAGCATCGCCAATCTCAACCCCCAGGTCTCCACGGGCAACCATAACGCCATCGGAGGCGAGAATGATATCGTCCAGTGCTTCGTTAGAGCTGACCGTTTCAGCCCGTTCTACTTTGGCAATAATCTCGGCTTTGCTGCCGGCCTGATCGAGTAGCTGGCGTGCTTCTATCAGATCTGCTGAGCTGCGTGGGAAAGAGACTGCGATATAGTCCACATCAATATCAGCGGCGACCAGAATGTCTTGTTTATCTTTATCGGTCAGTGCTGCTGCAGAAAGACCGCCGCCTTGACGGTTGATTCCCTTATTGTTGGACAGTGGGCCACCGATGATGACTTCGCAGTTGATCCGGGTGCCTTGCACATCAAGAACTTTGAACTGTACGCGGCCGTCATCAAGTAACAGTATATCGCCGGGGCGACTGTCTCCCGGGAGTGCTTTGTAATCGATGCCGACTTGTGTTTGATCACCTGCATAGGTGTCCAAAGCTGAATCAAGGGCAAAATGATCACCCAGAGCCAGCTTGATTTTCTTATCGTCTTTAAAACGGGCAATGCGGATTTTCGGGCCTTGAAGGTCGCCGAGAACCGCTACGGGTATTGCCAGCTGCTGAGATAGGTTGCGCACTTCTGCGGCACGCTGACGGTGATCGTCGGCACTGCCATGGGAAAAATTGAGCCGTACAACATTCACGCCAGAGCGGATCAGTTGATCAAGAATGCCCGGTTTGTCAGTGGCGGGCCCCAGAGTAGCAACGATTTTAGTGCGTTTTTGCATGATTAGTTTATCCGATGGACGGTGGTACAGCTTTACCTGTTAGACTTTATTAGCTGTTTCTATTACAACATATGGATATCGCATAGTATTTAAAGCCTTTAGGCTCTATTTGTTAAGCTTATATCAATATTCTTGTAAATATATTACAAGAATTGTCTTGTTTAGTCGATTTAAAATGAATCATAGGCTTTTTTAGTCATGGGTTTTTTAATTTTTTGTAATTGTACTACGGGTTGTTGAGTGATTAAAACACGGTTACGTCCGCTGCTGGTTTTGCTGTTATTGGCGCTGTTTGCTCTGGTTGTTTATCAGACCGTTGTAATTAGTCGTGCCCGGGCGATTGGCGATCTTCAGCAAAGTGCGTCCGCAGACCTTAATCGATATGTACTGAGTCTGCAGCAGGAACTTGACCGCTACAAAGATCTGCCAAAACTGCTGTCCTCGCATTCTGAACTGGTAAACCTTCTTCTTCTGCCTGAAAGTGACGGGATATTCAGAGCAAACCTCTATCTTGAAAAAGTGAATAAAACCATCGGTGCTTCGGATTCCTACCTGATGGATACCGACGGAAATACCCTGGCAGCGAGTAACTGGTCGCAGGAAGGAACTTTCGTGGGGCGTAATTTTTCTTTCCGCCCCTATTTTAAGGATGCGATAGAGGGAGGAGAGGGGCGTTATTTTGCTCTGGGTTCTACCTCTAAGAAACGCGGTTACTTTTTCTCTTATCCGGTGGAATATCGGGGCAATATTCTCGGGGTGATCGTGGTTAAAATCGACCTCAATGATATTGAAACCGACTGGAATGACCCTCAGACCGATATTTTGGTAACCGATGAAGATGGGGTTATTTTTATCAGTACCCGCTCGGAATGGAAATTCCGCACATTGGAACCACTACCTCAGTCTGACTTGAAAAGGATTATCTCCAGTCTGCGTTACGGAGATCATCAATTAACTTCACTGCCGATTTTGGAGCGTAAGCGTCTTCTTGATAGTGAAGTGGTGACTCTGATTGAGGGAGACAGAATTAATAACCAAGCCCTGGATGGGGTTGAGACCCGTAAATACCTCCAGCAGATCCGAATGGTGCCCGACGCGGGATTTAATGTTTCTATCCTTGCAGATCTTAAATCGGTAGATCAGCGGGTTATCAATAATGCTCTGTTGGCCGGTTTTATCTATAGTGCCCTAGTGTTCCTTGTGCTGTTTCTGATGGCCCGGAGAAGAATTTCCCATGAGCGAGCCCGGTTTAAGCGTCAGCAAACGCTGTCGTTAGAGCGAAGTGAGGCAAGGGTTCGGGCGATAATCGATAACACACACGCCGGATTGATTACGTTGGATGCCCATGGTTTGATCGAATCGTTTAACCCGACGGCTGAAAAACTGTTTGGCTACAATGCTGACCTGATTGCGGGAGAGTATTTCAGTAAGCTAATCGGACAGGAGGATCGGGCTGTCTGTTGGCAGCATATCTCCCATCAGGATGAGGTGAGTCAGCCAGCGGAGCTGATGATTGAAGCCTCGGGGGTACGCGCTAATAGTTCGATGTTTCCTATTGAATTAATTATCGGCAGAATGTCTGACAATAATGCCAGTCGTTTTGTCGTCACTATTCATGATGTCACCGAGCGTAAAGAGAATGAGGAGCAGCTGCGGGAAGCACGGGATCAGCTTGAATACCGGGTGTCTGAGCGCACCCAGGATCTAACCCGGGCGAATGCCCGTCTTCTGCAGGAAGTTGAAGAGCACAAGCATACTCAGAATGAGCTGATTCAGACCGCCAAGCTAGCTGTAATAGGGCAGATGTCGGCGGGGATAAATCATGAGCTTAATCAGCCGCTTACTGCTATTCGAAGTTATACCGATAATGCGCTCTCTTTTCTTAAAATGGGCAAAACAGAGCCGGTTAATTCTAACCTGCATGAGATTAGTGGTCTGACCCAGCGGATGGCGAAAATAATTGCGCCGCTGAAAGAGTTTTCCCGCAAAACAACCGGTCAGTCGGCCTTAGTCAGCCTGAAAGCGGTTCGTGATGGCGCGATGTCGATCATGTATGGCCGGCTGGATAAGGCCAACGCTAAGATTGAATGGCCGGATAAGCTCGACCAGGTCTTCGTGCTAGGGGATATGTTGCGTCTCGAGCAAGTGGTCGTCAATTTGATCAGTAATGCGCTGCAGGCGATGGAGGGGCAATCTGAAAAGTGGATAGAGATTGCGATAGCACGAAAGGAAAACCGGCTGCTTATCTCGTTTCGTGATCATGGACCGGGTATTCCTGTATCGGAGTTGGGGAAAGTCTTCGAGCCTTTTTACACAACCAAAAAAGCAGGTCAGGGCTTAGGGCTGGGTTTGTCCATTTCCCATCGTATTATAGAGTCTATGGATGGCCAGTTGAGTGTGGGCAACCATCCACTAGGTGGTGCGATGTTTACCATCAATTTACCGACGACTGATGCGTCGGCGTCACTAGTCGGGTTAGAATAATTTGAAACTGTTATGGAAAAAGAGCTGTCGATGAGTGCTGAAATTTCGGCTGAAGAGAAAAACCCGCATCAGATTTTGTTAGTTGATGATGAGAAGCATATCCGGATTGCTGTCGGGCAGACTCTGGAGCTTGCTGGATATGAAGTCGTGGCAGCAGAGAGTGCAGAGAAGGCATTGAGTATTGTCGACAGTGACTGGCCGGGTGTCGTGGTCAGCGATATTAATATGCCTGGCATCGACGGTCTTGAGTTGATGCAGCGAATCAAAAAAATCGACGAAGACCTGCCGGTTATTCTGATTACTGGTCATGGTGATATATCTATGGCGGTGAGCGCTATGCGTGATGGTGCTTACGACTTTATTGAGAAACCCTTTTCTTCTGAACTGCTTAATGATGTCGTGCGCCGGGCGGCAGAGAAGCGTCGCCTGACCCTTGAGAA
>JAIBDA010000151.1 GCA_024679635.1 Amphritea sp.
CGCAAGTTTTTGCTGCTATCGTTGAAAAAGCTAAAGCTGCACTGTAAGACACCCTTACCTTCTGGTAAGTATTGATCGTTGTGATAGGGGAAGGGTGCAAACTCTTCCCCTATTTTTATTTGGAGCGGTAAATGGAAAATATTCAAATCCTCTTGGCGGAAGGCAAGCAAGCTGCTGAGCAGGCTACAAGCGCACAAGATCTTGATCAGGTGCGGGTTCCGTATCTGGGTAAGAAAGGTCATCTTACCCAGCTGTTGAAGGGTCTGGGCGCATTAAGCGCTGAAGAACGTCCTCAGGCGGGTGCAAAAATTAATGAAGCGAAGCAGGCGTTGCAGGAGGTACTTAATGTACTTAAAGCGAACCTGGAATCCGCCGCTCTGGAAGCTAAACTGGCTGAAGAGACGATTGATGTCACTCTGCCGGGTCGCGGTCAGTCTCTGGGTGGTTTGCATCCGGTGACTAAGACGTTGCAGCGCATCGAGGAATTCTTCGCGCGTATCGGCTACAGCGTTGCTGAAGGTCCTGAGATCGAAGATGATTATCATAACTTTGAAGCGCTGAATATCCCGTCTCATCACCCTGCACGGGCGATGCACGATACTTTCTACTTCAACGCGAATACCTTATTGCGAACCCATACTTCCGGTGTTCAGGTACGCACAATGGAAAGCTCTGAGCCGCCGATCAGAATTATCTGTCCAGGCCGGGTGTATCGTTGTGACTATGATCAGACGCATTCACCGATGTTCCACCAGGTTGAAGGTCTTATCGTAGATAAAGATATCAGCTTCGCTGACCTTAAAGGTACGCTGGAGCAGTTTCTGCGTGAGTTCTTCGAGGAAGATGTCAAAGTACGTTTCCGCCCATCCTACTTCCCGTTTACTGAGCCCTCTATCGAGGTTGATATCGACCGTGGCGATGGTAAATGGATGGAGGTGCTGGGTTGCGGCATCGTGCACCCGAAAGTATTTGAGTATTCCGGTATTGATCCCGAGAAGTTTACCGGCTTTGCCTTCGGTATGGGTGTCGAGCGTCTGGCGATGCTCCGTTATGGCGTTAATGACCTGCGCCTGTTCTTTGAAAACGATATGCGTTTCCTGGGCCAGTTTAACTAAGTATTTGTTTACTGAGCTTGCAGTTGAGACGCATAAGACGTCGATGAATAGATAAGAATTTTTCGGAATCAGAATTATGAAATTCAGTGAAAAGTGGTTACGTGAACTGGTAAATCCGGCGATTGATACCCAAGGTATTGCCGATCAGATCACAATGGCGGGACTGGAAGTTGATGAAGTCCTTCCGGTGGCAGGTCAGTTCAGTGGTGTGGTAGTAGGTGAGATCCTCTCAGCTGAGCGGCACCCCAATGCTGACAAGCTGCAAGTATGTCAGGTATCCGATGGCAGCGAGCAGTTTCAGGTGGTTTGCGGTGCGCCAAACGCCCGTGCCGGCCTGAAAACCGCCTTTGCGAAAGTCGGAGCCGTGTTGAGCGCTCCCGACGGCGGTGATTTTAAAATTAAGAAGGCCAAACTACGTCAGATTGAGTCTTTCGGTATGCTGTGTGCTGATGATGAGCTGGGTATCTCCGATGACCATGGCGGCATCATGGAGCTGGCCGCTGATGCGTCCGTGGGCGCCGATCTGCGTGAGTTTTTAGAACTGGATGACTTTGTCATTGATGTCGATCTGACGCCCAATCGGGGTGATTGTCTGTCGATAGCGGGTCTGGCACGTGAAGTTGGCGTGTTGAACAAAGCGCCGGTGTCTTATGTTGACGTTGAGCCGGTGACACCGACAATCGATGATGTCTTCCCGATTACGCTGGAGGATTCAGAAGGTTGTCCTCGCTATCAGGGTCGTGTGATACGTAATGTAAATATGTCCGCTGAGACGCCACAGTGGATGGTCCAGAAGCTGCAACGTTGTGGTATCCGCTCAATCGATCCGGTTGTTGATGTAACCAACTACGTTTTACTAGAGCTGGGTCAGCCGCTGCATGCGTTTGATCTGACTAAGCTAAGCGGCGGTATTGTTGTCCGTAAAGCGAAGCCTGCTGAAAAGCTGACACTGCTGGACGGTAATGAAGTTGAGTTGAGCGACAAGACCCTGATTATTGCTGATGCGGAGAAAGCTGTAGCGATGGCGGGAATTTTTGGTGGCGCTGAGACCGGCGTTACCGCCGACACTAAGGATATCTTCCTGGAGTGTGCGTACTTTAATCCAATCACTATTGCAGGTCGTGCGCGCTCTTATGGGCTGCATACTGATGCCTCACACCGTTACGAGCGTGGCGTTGACTGGCAGTTGCAGGGCCGGGCTACTGAACGCGCTACCCAGCTGTTACTGGATATCGTTGGTGGTGAAGCTGGCCCTGTGGCTGAAGCGGTGGCTGAAGATAGCCTGCCGACAGCTTCAACGGTTACTCTGCGTCAGAGTAAAGTTAATCAGGTGCTTGCGTTTGCGATGCCAGCGGACGAGATTGAAGAGATTCTTACCCGTTTGGGTATGATTGTTGAGCAAAGTGGTGAGGGTGTGTGGGCTGTTCAGGTGCCTTCATACCGTTTCGATATCAGTATTGAGATTGATCTGATCGAAGAGCTTGCACGGGTCTATGGCTATAACAATCTTCCGGTTAAGGTGCCTACAGCAGAGTTGAATATGATTGCTCATGATGAGTCTAAAGTGACTCTTAAGAGCGTGCGCAACCAGCTAGTAGGGCGTGGTTATCAGGAAGCGATCACTTATAGCTTTATCGAAAAGGGTCTGGCGGCTCAGTTTGATGATAAGCATGAGGCTAAGGCGTTGGCTAACCCTATCTCTGCCGAAATGGCAGTGATGCG
>JAIBDA010000127.1 GCA_024679635.1 Amphritea sp.
ATCTTTTGGCAATTTAGGCGGACGGCTAAAAAACTCGGTATTGGGCTCGATAGTCAGCTGATACCAGGATAGGTGACTGGGTTGCAGATCTATCGCTTGTTGCAGGTCTGTCAGTGCGGTTTCTGGCGTCTGACCAGGTAAGCCGTGCATCAGATCCAGATTGAAATTATCAAAGCCTATTTCACGCGCTTTACCGGCGGCATGCAGAGCGTCGTGCCTGTTATGTATCCGTCCCAGCTGCTGCAACCGGGCACCGTCAAAACTCTGCACTCCGATTGAGAGGCGGTTAACCCCGGCTTCTCTGAATCCGGCAAAGCGTTCCTGCTCGAAAGTACCTGGATTTGCTTCCATGGTGATCTCAGCAGAAGACGATAAGGGTGTTAGATCAGCAACGCCATCGAGGATCTGTTTGATCCCCTGAGCATCAAACAGGCTAGGGGTACCGCCGCCAATAAAGATAGTTTCAATCTGGCGGCCCTGTACGCCGGGAAGTTCTGCTCCAAGATCGCGAAGCAGCGCATCTATATAACGCTGCTGAGGGATCTCGCCGGTGACTGCGTGGGAATTGAAGTCACAGTAGGGGCACTTACGCACACACCAGGGGATGTGGAGATAGAGCGATAGTGGCGGCAGGCTGAGCATCTCAGACTTTCTCAAAGGTAATTTGGAATCATCTTGATCAGCTGTTGTACAGCCTGGCCCCGATGACTAATTCTGTTTTTCTGTTCCGAGGGGAGCTGAGCCGATGCGATATCAAGCCCGGGCACCAGAAACAGTGGATCATAGCCAAAACCATTTTCACCCTGAGGGTGAGATAAAATCTGTCCTTCCCAGGTTCCCTGGCAGATTAACGGGGTTGGGTCTTCAGCGTGGCGCATGAACACCAGAACACAACGGAATCTGGCGCTGCGTTCTTCCGGCGATTTCCCTTCCAGTAGCCGTAGAAGCCTGGTGTTGTTTTCAGCATCGGAGGCACCAGCCCCGGCAAAACGGGCGGAATAGATTCCCGGAGCGCCTTTAAGCGCATCCACTTCCAGTCCTGAATCATCTGCCAGGGAGGGTAAGCCCGTTAACTGGCAGGCGTGACGGGCTTTAAGGATGGCGTTCTCAACAAAGCTCAGTCCGGTCTCTTCGGCATCCGGCACATTAAATTCTGATTGCGGCAGCACTTCAACGCCGAGCTCTCCCAGGACCTGATTAAACTCACTCAGTTTGCCTTTGTTACCGCTGGCAAGGACGATTTGACGGGACATAAAGTATCCTTAGTTCAAATGCTTTTTATAGCTATTGGTAAATAGCGAATAGCTAGTCGACGTAAAAACGCTGCTCAAAGTTGATGCTGTAAGCTGGCTGATTTGGATCAGGTTGTACCTGCAAACTAAAGCGCAGAACCTGATCGTCGGTAAAACTAAAGCCGCCGATATAATAGAGCGCGTTAGTTTCATCTACCTTCAGGAAGCTCAGTGCCTGCTTTTGTGAGATCAGATTGACCACCTCACCTTTGACAATAGCCGAAACCGGCTTAGTTGTACCGTCGGCCTGTTTTTGCAGTACAGATATGTTCAACAAGCCTTTAGTTTTACTACGCTTGATGCCATAGGACTGTGCTACATCCGGTTGGATGAAGCTGCTGTTAAAGGCGTTATAGTGAATCATATAATCGCCGTGGGAGACCATCTGCTCGGCACTGCTAAGGGGTGAAAGGAGTAATCCGGCAATCACTACCAGCGTGGCACAAAACCTTCTACTAAAGCATTTGCATAAGGTTGATACTTTCATTGTTTTCTCCCTATCGGGTGATTCGGTAAATTGCGACTTCGCCCAGCATATTGGGCCACAGGCGGATCGACCAGTGGTGCTTATGTTCGTTGTCCACTACGGTGCGTTCAAGGATATGTATGTTGCGCTCAACGCACAGTTGCTCAAAATCTTTGAACGTACAGAAGTGAATATTGGGTGTGTTATACCAAGTATAGGGCAGGAACTTAGAAACCGGCATTCGGCCACGAAAAGCAAGATAGCCCCGTGCGCGCCAATGGCCAAAGTTAGGAAAAGTGACGATACACTCTTTACCGATACGCAGCATTTCGTCGACGATCTGGTCCGGGTGATACATCACCTGAAGCGCCTGGGTCATAATGACGGTATCGAAACTGCTGTCCTGGATACTGGCCAGTCCCTCATCGATATTTTTCTCTACAACATTAATGCCTTTCTCAATACAGGTCGTTATATTGTCGTGATCAAATTCGACACCGTAGCCCGTAATGTTTTTTTCCTGCTGCAGGTATGCCAATAATTCGCCATCACCGCACCCCAGATCCAGCACTTTGCTGTTGGGGGTTATCCAATCCTGAATAATGTCCAGATCAGCACGCATCAGTTATTCTCCTTGCCTGTCTGAGGAATATCAGCAACGACCTGTTTCATATAGGCTGAAAAAATATCCATATAGCGGGGATTGGGTATCAGGAATGCATCATGACCGTTATGGGAATCGATCTCTGCATAGCTGACCCGTTTTTCAGCGGTCACAAGCGCATCAACAATCTCCCGTGAACGCTCCGGCGAAAAACGCCAGTCGGTGGTAAATGAGATCACCATAAACTTGCAGAGAACGTTGCGCACAGCAGCTGCGAGGCTGTGATCAGCATCGGCTGCCGGGTCAAAGTAATCCAATGCTTTAGTCATCAGCAGATAGGTGTTGGCATCGAAGGCTTTGGAGAACTGCTCGCCCTGGTAACGCAGGTAGGATTCAATCTCGAACTGAGGATTAAAATCGTAACTGATTTTCCCTTCTCGCAGTTCACGGCCAAACTTTTCCCGCATGCCATCATCGGACAGATAAGTTATATGGCCAAGCATTCGAGCCAGCATCAGGCCTGTTTTTGGCACCTTACCGTTTTCGTAGAAATGGCCATTATTAAAATCCGGATCACGGGAGATTGCCTGCCGGGCGACTTCATTAAAGGCGATATTCTGAGCGCTTAGCTTAGGTGCGGCGGCGATAATCATGCAATGGCGTAATCGTTGAGGATAGTCGATTGCCCATTGCAGAGCCTGCATTCCACCCAGACTACCTCCCACAATGGCCGCCCATTGGTGAATGCCAAAGTGATCCGCCAGTCGCGCCTGACTCTCAACCCAGTCAGCGACAGTTATAATTGGGAAGTCCGGGCCAAAAGGTTTATCGGTTTCCGGACTGATGCTCTGGGGGCCGGTTGAACCATGACATCCGCCCAGGTTATTCAGGCCGATGACAAAGAGCTTATTGGTATCGATCGGTTTACCGGGCCCAATTGCTGAGTCCCACCATCCGGGCTTTTTATCGCCGGGGGTGTGATAGCCCGCTAAATGGTGGTTGCCAGAGAGTGCGTGGCACACCAGTACGGCATTAGAGGCATCTGAATTCAAGGTGCCATAAGTTTCAATGATCAGATCGTAGCTGTCTAGCTGACGGCCACAGGCCAATGCCAGAGGTTGATCAAAATGGATAGTCTGCGGTGTGACGATACCGACAGAATCTTCAGGAATAGATTGAGGCATAATTCTCACTTAACGCTGATAACTCGAAAAAGGTGTTGCTGAAAGACCGG
>JAIBDA010000025.1 GCA_024679635.1 Amphritea sp.
AAAATACCACCCATAACAGGCCCTGGAATCGTCTGCAACAGCACACCAAACTTAGCGACAAATGCCATCAGAATCGCAAAGACCGCCGCCCAGACCATGATCATCGGATTAAATGAGCGAGTCAGCATCACCGCACCCGTGACCTCAGAGTATGTTGTATTAGGTGGGCCACCAAACAGAGCCGCTGCAGAGGTCGCCAAACCATCACCAAACAAAGTACGGTGCAGGCCAGGCTTCTTGATATAGTCCTTACCGGTAACATGACCGATAGCCAGAACATCCCCCACATGCTCAATCGCGGGCGCGATAGCCACCGGGATCATAAACAGAATCGCCTGCCAGTTAAGCTCCGGCAAAACAAAAGCAGGAATCGCGATAAAAGCGGTATCAGAAACGACTTGATAGTTGACCATGCCATAAAAGTTAGCAACCAGATAACCCACAACCACACCCGCTAAAATCGGCAACAGACGAAACACACCTTTGCCAAAAGTCGCCACTAACAAGGTTGTGCCCAATGCCGACATCGATACAATCATCGAATCAATATAGGGAAACAGCACTATACTGCCATCCCCTGCCTTACCCATCGCCATATTGACAGCAATAGGCGCCAGACCAAGACCAATGACCATGATTACCGGGCCGACCACCACTGGCGGCAGCAAGCGGTGTAAAAAACCGACACCACGGACCTTCACAGCCACAGCCAGCAACATATACATCAGTCCAGCACAGAACAGCGCACCTAAAGTTGCGGGCATTCCCCAGGTTTGAGTGCTATAGATAATCGGTGCGATAAAAACAAACGAAGAGGCCAGAAAAACAGGTACCTGACGTTTAGTTACAAATTGAAACAGGAGCGTACCAAAGCCGGCAGTAAACAACGCTACACTCGGGTCCATACCCGTCAACAGCGGCATTAACACTAAAGCACCAAATGCAACAAACAACATTTGAGAACCGGCTAATACCGTCCGCCACAGTGGTTCACTGCCATCCAAACTATCATTATGCATCATCTGAACTGCCCTTTATTTAGTGCCAAAGATTTTATCGCCGGCATCACCCAGACCCGGAATTATATATCCACTTTCATTAAGGTGGCTGTCCACCGCCGCTGCATATAACTCTACATCCGGATGGGCTTCATTCACCGCCTTAATACCTTCAGGGGCAGCCACCAGCACCAGCGCTTTAATCTCTGTGCAACCTGCTTTTTTCAGCATATCGATAGTGGCATTCATTGAACCACCCGTCGCCAGCATTGGATCGATAACCAACGCCATACGCTCTTCCATATCGCTGGTTAAGCGCTCAAAGTAAGTAACAGGCTGAAGCGTTTCCTCATCCCTGTATAGCCCCACCACACTGATTTTTGCACTAGGAATCAGATCAAGCACACCGTCCAGCATACCGATACCCGCCCGCAGAATAGGCACAACAGTCACTTTTTTACCTTTAATCTGTTCGCCGGTCATCTCCCCACACCAACCTTCGAACCGGTAAGTTTCTGTGGTTAGATCTTTAGTCGCCTCATAAGTTAGTAGCGCACCCACCTCCGCCGCCAATTGACGAAAGGCGCGAGTGCTAATATCTGCAGCCCGCATCAGGCTGATTTTATGTTTTACCAAAGGATGATTAATTTCATGAATACGCATACTGAAGTCTCTCTTCAAGGCGACGATAAACAGAAGCATCAACTGATAGCAGTACCAGAGTCAGCCCAAAAATTTGAAATATCATACTCCAGCATAAACAGAAAGTCTTAGACCCGCGGCACAAAAAAACGCGCCAGAAGGTGCGTTTCATTTTAAAGCCAGTATCTCGTCACGTTTCTTTACGACAATTGAATCAAAATCCAGGCACAAACCTATCCGTTCAACTCTTCATATAGCGCCAGATATTCCTGCGTAAGCTTATGCTTAGGTGCGAAATAGATTAGCGGTTTACACTCGTTATGGGATTCTTTCATCTTCACAGAAGAAGATATTTTAGATTCCAATACCGGAAGGTCGTCATCTTTAAGCGTCTCAACAATACTTTTCGATGCATTAGCCCTGGCCTGAAACTGGTTAACGACTATGCCTTCGATTGTCAGTCGATCGTTATGATCCTCCTGAGTCTCCTGAATGTTATACATCAGACTATAGAGCGCCTGACGGGAGAACTCATCGCAGTCGAACGGGATCAGACAACTGTCCGCCGTGCAAAGCGCCGACAAAGTATAGAAGTTAAATGCCGGCGGCGTATCGATATAGATAGCCTCGTACTGCTCCAGATTAAGCAGCGCATCACGTAGTTTATAGATCTTATGCTTAGCTTCCAGTTTCGCATGCAGGTCGCCCAGCTCAGGATTGGAAGGGAGCAGATCCAGGTTTTCATAAGCAGTGGGGTGGACAAAGTCCGTAATATCTTTTGGCCGTACCTGAAAGCTCAAAGTCTGCTCAAAAAAGTCTTTAATATCACCTACCGTTTCATTCACCTGCTCGCCCAACAAGTAATGACTGGTATTACACTGAGGATCCAAATCCACCACTAATGTCCGCTTACCTTTACTAGCAGTAATTGCAGCCAGATTAGTACTGATACTGGATTTACCGACCCCACCCTTCTGATTAAAGACAACCCGAATCATACTTTCTCCCTTATGTTAAAGACCCGCTTATCTCTCAATTTAACCTTGCTCAAGTAACGTCCGTAGATCGATAATGGCAGCGTTAGCCCGGGATATATAGGAAGCCATCACCAATGAATGGTTCGCTAATAAGCCAAATTCATTACCGTTCATAATCATCGGACTCCAAACCGTACCCTGAGTCGCCTCCAATTCACGGATGATCTGACGCAGACTGATCAACGCATTTTTCTTTTCAAGCGCATCAGAAAAATCCACCTCTACGGCCTGCAATAGGTGAATCAGCGCCCAGGCTGTTCCACGGGCTTCGTAGAATACATCATCAATTTCCATCCACCCGGTTTTCACTTCAAGCTCCCCGGCATTACTGGTTGACTGTCGGGCATCGGCTTCACCGGCAAGGTCAGTATTGACACGTTTCTGACCAACACTCGCACTGAGCCGCTGAGATAAACTACCCAGCCGGGTAGAAACATCCGCCAGCCAACCACGCAGATTATCCGCACGGGCATAGAATTGTGCATTTTGCTGTTGGGGATCAGTCAGACGAACTTCATAAGCACGCAGATATTTAAGACCTTTTTTATACTCCCCCTCACTGGAAGGCAATAGCCAACTGTTATTGTCAAAATGCATTAACGGCTCTGCTTCTTTTAGATCGATATCTTCCGTGGACTGCGACTGAGAACGGCTAAAATCTTTACGCATCGCCCGGGACATATCCCGCGTCTGCACCAAAACACCAAACTCCCAGTTAGGAATATTATCCAGCCATACGCCTGGCGGGGTACGATCATTGGAAAGATAGCCACCCGGTTTTTGCAACAAGGTATCGGTAATTTTAATCAGCGTTAAGACCGTTGCTGAACCGACAACCGGCTTTTCGACACCTTCAGCAGTTTGAATAACCACAGGCTGAACTTCAAACGGATCAGGTGCCTGACTCCACCACATACCTAACACCAGACTCACAAACAGATAGAGCCCTATAACAATACCTATCGGCCCCATAAGTTTGATACCAGACAGCCTATCCCAAAATTTTAACCACAACCGCTGTAACATTTCCATGGCATTTCCTTTAACAATAAAGCCTTTATTGCACCGCAATATGTCCGATTTGTCAGAGCGGGTCAATGCCAGGCCTGCGTAAATAATTAATCACTATACTATGACTTCCCCTCGGGTTGTGCCTGAAACTGCATTAGCCTGACAATTGATGGGCTTAAATCTGTTCTAAAATTAGAAGGCAAGTTAAATTCTGATCAGAAACTATCCAGAACGTCGGGAAAATTGATGATAAAACACAATAACTAGTAAAGATGTTTACAGCGATTGTCTTTTACGGCAAAATATTGAGTCTTATATACCCATCGGTCGCGATCTTGCGTCATATGAGGCTAATTAATGGCTAAAATACTGCTTCTTAACGGTCCAAACCTGAATTTGCTCGGTACTCGCGAGCCTGAGGTTTATGGTGCTGATACGTTACAGGATATTAACCTGCGCCTCACGACCCTCGCACTACACGCCGGACACCAGTTTGAAAGCCTGCAATCTAACGCAGAACATGTTCTGATTGAGCGGATACATCAAGCCCGAGACGAACAGGTTGATTTCATACTGATCAATCCAGCCGCATTTACTCACACCAGTGTTGCCTTGCGTGACGCACTACTGGGGGTTTCGATCCCTTTCATAGAGATCCATATCTCCAATGTGCACGCTCGCGAATCGTTCCGCCATCATTCCTTTCTTTCGGATGTGGCAGTGGGCGTAATCTGTGGTCTGGGCGTCCAGGGTTATGAATTTGCATTACAATCCGCCTTCAGCCGGGTTGAAAAACTTTAACATCTGAATTGATAGAGAATTTCATTAGTATGGATATTCGCAAAGTAAAAAAACTGATTGAACTGTTGGAAGAATCCAACATTAACGAGATTGAAATCCACGAAGGCGAAGAGTCTGTTCGTATCAGCCGTGGCTCTAACGTTGTTGCAGCACCTGCTCCCGTAGCAGTTGCAGCGCCAGTGGCTGCACCAGTAGCAGCGCCAGTCGCTGCACCAGTCGCAGCTCCTGCTTCCAACGACAACGCAGTACTATCACCTATGGTTGGAACCTTTTATCGCTCTCCATCTCCAACCTCTTCATCTTTTGTTGAAGTAGGACAGACTGTTAAAGTTGGCGATCCTATCTGCATCGTTGAAGCAATGAAAATGATGAACCAGATTGATTCTGACAAGGCCGGTGTTGTCGAGGCAATTCTGGTAGAAGATGGCCAGCCGGTTGAATTTGATCAGCCGCTGGTAGTTATCGTTTAAGTTATTCATCTGACAGGTTCACAACATGCTAGAAAAAGTTGTTATTGCTAACCGGGGTGAGATCGCTCTGCGTATCCTCCGAGCCTGCAAAGAACTCGGCATCAAAACCGTTGCAATCCACTCGACAGCGGATCGTGACCTGATGCATGTTCGCCTTGCAGACGAAGCGGTATGTATTGGCCCGGCATCATCTGCTCAAAGTTATCTGAGTATTCCTGCCATTATCGCTGCCGCCGAAGTAACCGATTCTATGGGCATTCACCCAGGCTATGGTTTCCTGGCTGAAAATGCTGATTTCGCAGAACGGGTTGAGCAGAGCGGCTTCGCTTTTATCGGCCCTAAAGCGGAAACAATCCGTATTATGGGTGATAAGGTCGCAGCTATTGCAGCGATGCAAAAGGCCGGTGTACCCACCGTTCCTGGGTCTGATGGCGAGCTGCCAGAAGATGGCAACAAAGTTATCGAGATCGCGCGCAGAATCGGCTATCCGGTTATCATTAAAGCAGCTGCCGGTGGCGGTGGCCGCGGCATGCGTGTCGTTCATAGTGAAGCCAGCTTGCTGAACTCTGTCTATGTTACTAAGGCAGAAGCTAAAGCCTCTTTTGGCGATGATACGGTTTACATGGAGAAATTCCTGGAAAACCCTCGCCACGTAGAAGTTCAGGTTCTATCCGATGGCCAGGGCAACGCAATCCACCTGTACGACCGTGACTGTTCAATGCAGCGACGTCATCAGAAGGTTGTAGAAGAAGCGCCTGCGCCTATGCTAGACCCAGAAGCTCGCGCTCAGGTATTAAAGAGCTGTGTCGATGCTTGTATCGATATCAATTATCGCGGTGCTGGTACCTTTGAATTCCTCTATGAGAATGGCGGCTTCTACTTTATCGAAATGAACACCCGGGTTCAGGTAGAACATCCTGTATCTGAAATGGTTACCGGTGTTGATATCGTAAAAGAACAGCTGCGTATCGCATCTGGTCTGCCGCTAAGCTTCAAGCAAGAAGATATAAAGTTGCTGGGACACTCCATTGAGTGTCGTATCAATGCAGAAGATCCTAAATCTTTCTTGCCTTGCCCTGGTACTGTTTCCCATTTCCATACTCCTGGTGGTATCGGCGTTCGGGTGGACTCTCATCTGTATAACGGCTACACCATACCTCCTCATTACGATTCACTGATTGCTAAGCTGATCACCCATGGTGAAGACAGAGCAACCGCTCTTCGCAGAATGGAAATCGCTCTGGATGAGATGGTAATCGACGGTATTCGCTGCAATATTCCACTGCATCAAGAAATCGTACGGGACGCTAACTTCGCCGAAGGCGGGGTTAACATCCACTATCTCGAAAAGAAGCTGGGATTGGATTGAGCCTGAATCGACTCTAACCACGAAAAAGCCTCCTCTGGAGGCTTTTTTTCGTTTGTCGCTCTTGCTATAAAGACTATATCTCGTTGGTTATAAGGAATACCGCATGCCCTGGTTACAGATAAAACTGGATGTCCTGCCCGATAATGCAGAGCAATATGAAGACCTGCTACTCGCCGCCGGATGTGCAGCCGTCACTTTGCAGGACAAAGAGGATCAGCCGATCTTCGAACCGGATCTGGGCACCACACCCCTGTGGAGCAACACCGTACTCACCGGTCTTTTCTCTGCAGACCATGACCTTGAAGCAACAGAACTGTTTCTGAAAGAATCTCATCTACAGCTATTTCCAAACATCCCTTTTCCTAGCATGAAAGCTGAAATTCTCGAAGACAAAGACTGGGAAAGAGAATGGATGGATAACTACCATCCGATGAAATTTGGTAATCGCTTATGGGTCTGCCCAAGCTGGAAAGAGGTACCCGAGCCCGATGCGGTAAATCTGATGCTAGACCCAGGTCTGGCCTTCGGTACAGGGACACACCCGACCACGGCACTGTGTCTTGAATTTCTTGATCAACTAAGCCTTGATGGAAAACAGGTAGTCGACTACGGCTGTGGCTCAGGCATTCTTGGCATTGCAACGATACTTCTGGGCGCTGAACATGTAACTGCCGTCGATATAGACCCTCAGGCACTGGATGCCAGTTTAGATAATCTTCAACGAAACCAGTTATCCAAAGAGAGTCTTAAGGTTTATTTCCCAGAAAAAGCACCAAAGGAACCAGCAGACCTGGTTGTTGCCAACATACTTGCAGGACCTTTAGTTCAGCTAGCCCCCACCCTTACCTCACTCTGTAAAACAGGAGGCCAACTAATCCTTTCAGGCTTATTGAGTGAGCAAGAAGCTGAGATCCGAGAAGCTTACGGTAGCGATTTTGAGCTGGATGCGGTTGCGGAGAAAGAAGGCTGGATCCGCGTGACCGGATTGAAGCGTTAGAAACGCTCGATCATGGGCCATAACATCATCACCGAATGTCCCGCCTGTACCACAAGGTTTCAGGTTACTCAGGGGCAGTTAAAAATTGCCAATGGCAAGGTTCGTTGTGGCTCGTGTTTAGAAATATTTAACGCCGAAGTATATCGTTGTGACGACCTCACCACGCCACTGGAAGAACTAAATCAAAGCCATAAAGACTTTCTCAACAAAGACCCTCTATTTGATCAAATAGAGGTTCCAGCGTTTGCTCCCCCACAACGCAGCCCAAGCGGTTTCGATAAACGCTACACAGCACCCGACCAGGATGAGTTACTAACCGAGCAACTGAATCCCACCCCTTTCGATGAGGATTCCGACGAGCTGGAACAACCTATTCAGGAACTGATTAAAACCGAAATAGCTTCTCATCAGGACCCCGTTTCAGAACCAACAACAGTAGCGCTCATTAGTGACAATCCAGCCGCGCATGCAGCTGAACAGGCAACCCTCTCCTCAGTTACAGAAACGGCGTTAGAAAAACCTCAGCCCCCTATATTTGAAACCGCTACAGAGATTACCTCAAAAGCATTACCAGCTGAATCAGGGGTTGAGGATAGAACTGCACTAATCTATGAGCACAGCACTGCAGAAACAGTTGACATTAATACTGCCTCTGCAGAACCGGCTTCATTAACACCCCGGCCTTTCACTAATTTTCAACCAGAGCCGGTGATGATTAGAGCCACACGCGAAAAACCGCCCTCTTGGACGGGCTGGGGAACCCTGGTGTTCCTGGCACTACTAATGATGTCAGCCCAAGCCCTCTGGTTTAATCGCCAACAACTTAGCGCCTACCCCGAGCTTATCTCCAGTTACCGAATGGCATGCACTCACCTTCCCTGCGACCTGAAAACGCCCATTGCTCTCCACCTGATCGACACCCGAAAGTTAGTTATTCAACAGCAAGCCGAATATCAGGGGGCGCTAAGCATTAACCTTCTGCTAGAAAATCATGCGGACTATAGTCAACCATTCCCCGCCATTCAGCTGTCCTTTTCAAATCGAAGGGGAGAACTGATAAGCCAGCGAACTTTCCAGCCAATCGAATATCTCAAAAACACTCAGGCTGAGCCAATGAGTATGCCTGCGGGGAAACCGATACAGATCAGCTTCGACATTCTCGATCCGGGTCGCCGCGCCCTTAGCTACGAAGCTCTCTTAAAAGTTCCAGCCAATCCCCATTGATCCTATTCTCCTGCCTTAGCGAAGACACACATAGCATTTTCTGACCATTTTGCAATAAGTCAAAACGACAAAAATGATCAAAAAACCATCAAAAAGTCCTTGGCCCTCCCCGCCTGAAAGAGTATTATTGTCCGCCTTCCAAACAGCAGCACAGCGGTTCTCATTTTGATAGCCATGGATAGCTATTTCTCTAAATTCGGGGTCAGGCATGTTTCAAATCGGACAGCACACCGTTGACAGTCAGGTTATCCTGGCACCGATGGCCGGCGTTACCGATCTGCCGTTTCGTCAACTTTGCCGTCGACTAGGCGCAGGCATGGTAGTTTCCGAAATGATTACTTCGGACACCCGCCTCTGGAACACTCGAAAGTCCAGTTATCGCTTACAGAAAGACCAGAATGAAAGCCTGCATGTGGTACAGATTGCCGGTGGCGACCCTGCCATGATGGCAGAAGCGGCCAGAGCCAATGCTGCTAACGGCGCTCATATTATTGATATCAATATGGGCTGCCCGGCTAAGAAAGTCTGTAATAAAGCTGCTGGATCAGCCCTGCTGAAAGATGAACAACTGGTGAGAGAGATTCTTGAAGCAACTGTTGCAGCTGTTGAGTTGCCGGTGACGCTGAAAATCCGTACCGGATGGGACACTGACAGCCGTAATGGCGAGACTATTGCCCGTATTGCTGAAGACAGTGGAATTCAGGCACTTGCGGTTCATGGCCGAACCCGGGCCTGCGGTTATAAAGGCGATGCGGAATACGACACCATCGCCCGCATTCGCAAGACTATTGAGATCCCACTGTTTGCAAATGGTGATATCAATTCAGCGGAAAAAGCACGAGCAGTACTAGACTACACCGGAGCAAATGCAGTCATGCTCGGCCGGCCGGCTCAGGGAAACCCATGGATTTTCCGTGAGGTAAGTCATTACCTCAATACCGGCGAAATGCTACCCTCACCGTCCCTGGACGAGGTCAGAGATACGCTACTGGAACATTTAGAGGCTCTGTATCGTTTTTACGGAGAGTTTGCCGGTGTACGTATTGCCCGTAAACATGTCGGCTGGTATCTCCGAAACAAACAGGGCTCTGAGTTATTTAGAAAAGATTTCAATCAATTAGAAGAAGCTGCACTCCAGCAAAATGCGATCCGATCATTTTTTACCCGAACGGATAAGACACAGACTGCCGCCTGAGTGACAGTTCAATTTTAGGTTAATGCACGTGGATAACAATACATTGAATACACAAGTAATACATACAGAAAACATGGATGTTCAGGAACGCACTCTACGCGATAGCGTTCAGGTTTCGATGCATAACTACTTTCGTCAACTTGATGGACAACCGGTAACGGATGTTTATCAGATGGTATTGGCAGAGATTGAAGCCCCATTGTTTGAAGCAGTCATGACTTATACCCGTGATAACCAGACTAAAGCATCTGAGTTACTGGGCCTGAACCGCGGTACACTGCGGAAAAAACTGAAGCAATATGGCTTACTTTAACCGATTATTTTTTTAACTTAATTCAGAAGAACTAAACCATGGCAGAGCAGAAAATCACTCCGGTTCGTCGCGCACTGATCAGTGTCTCGGATAAATCCGGAATCGTTGAATTCGCCCAGGCACTGACCCAGCGCGGTGTTGAGATTCTTTCCACCGGCGGCACATATAAACTGTTGAAAGACAACGATGTACCGGCAATTGAAGTATCCGATTACACTGGTTTCCCTGAAATGATGGATGGCCGGGTCAAAACCCTGCATCCTAAAGTTCACGGTGGAATTCTTGGCCGTCGCGGAACCGATGATGCGATCATGAACGAGCATGGCATTACGCCTATCGACATGGTGGTAGTGAACCTGTATCCCTTTGAACAGGCCATTGCCCGTCCTGATTGCGATCTGCCTATGGCGATTGAAAACATCGATATCGGCGGCCCAACGATGGTTCGCTCTGCTGCGAAAAATCATAAAGATGTGGCTATCGTTGTTGCAGCTGACAACTACGACCGTATTCTTGCTGAACTGGACGAGAACAAAGGCCTGACTCATCCAACCCGTTTCGACCTGGCTGTTCAGGCTTTTGAGCACACTGCAGCCTATGACGGCATGATCGCCAACTACCTTGGCGCTATCACCGATGGTTCAGAAGAAGAACCGGCGGATTTCCCGCGTACCTTTAACACTCAGTTTGTTAAGGCACAGGAGATGCGTTACGGTGAAAACCCGCATCAAAAAGCCGCTTTCTACATCGAAGCAAACCCTTCAGAAGCCAGTGTTTCTACTGCTCGTCAACTTCAGGGTAAAGCACTATCCTTCAATAACGTTGCCGATACAGATGCAGCCCTTGAGTGCGTTAAGCCATTCAAAGAGCCCGCTTGTGTCATCGTTAAGCACGCTAACCCATGCGGCGTAGCTATCGGTGCAGACATTCTGGAAGCTTATAGCAAAGCGTTCCAAACCGATCCTACCTCCGCCTTTGGCGGCATTATCGCCTTCAACCGTGAACTGGATGCAGCCACTGCTACCGCAATCGTTGAACGTCAATTTGTTGAAGTCATTATCGCACCAAGTGTCACGCAGGAAGCGTCTGACATTGTTGCAGCTAAACCGAATGTTCGACTATTGTCCTGCGGTGAGTGGTCAACCGATCGTACCGCTCGATTCGATTACAAACGGGTTAACGGCGGCTTGCTGGTTCAGGACCAGGACCTTGGCATGGTTGATGTAAGCGAACTAAAAGTTGTTACTACTATTCAGCCTACCGAGCAGGAGATCCGTGATCTATTGTTCTGCTGGGAAGTTGCTAAGTTTGTTAAATCTAACGCTATTGTCTATGCCAAAAATGGTCAGACTATCGGTGTTGGTGCGGGTCAAATGAGTCGCGTATACAGTGCCAAGATTGCCGGTATCAAAGCCGCAGATGAAGGCCTGGTAGTTGAAGGCTCGGTGATGGCATCAGACGCATTCTTCCCATTCCGTGATGGCATCGACTCCGCTGCCGCTGCAGGCATCAAAGCGATTATCCAACCGGGTGGCTCAATGCGTGATCAGGAAGTGATCGATGCGGCTAACGAACATGGTATGGCGATGGTATTCACCGGTATGCGTCATTTCCGCCACTAAACGCGGAACACACCGAATGAGCCAGTTAATCTGGCTCTTCTTTTGTCGGACGAAGTCAGGATAAAGGTAGAGATATGAACGTATTAGTAATTGGCTCCGGCGGTCGTGAACACGCATTAGCGTGGCAGGCTGCTCAGGATAGCAAAATCGCTAAAGTATTTGTCGCTCCGGGAAATGCCGGCACTGCGATTGAGCCGAAAGTAGAAAATATTGCCATCGATGTTATGGATCAGGATTCGCTGGTCGCTTTTGCCAAAGAGAACGATGTGGCTCTGACTATCGTTGGCCCCGAGGCCCCTTTGGTAGAAGGTATTGTTGATCGCTTTCAGAGTGAAGGCCTACGCTGCTTCGGCCCTTCTAAAGGCGCAGCGCAACTGGAAGGCTCTAAAGCTTTTACTAAAGACTTTCTGGAACGCCAGAAGATTCCAACTGCCGATTACCAAAACTTCACCGAAGTTGAGCCGGCCCTGGCATATCTGCAAAAAGTGGGCGCGCCCATTGTAGTAAAAGCAGATGGTCTGGCTGCAGGTAAAGGCGTTATCGTTGCGATGACACTTGAAGAAGCTGAAGAAGCTGTAAAAGATATGTTGGCTGGCAATGCCTTTGGTGAAGCAGGTCACAGAGTTGTCATCGAAGAATTCCTCGATGGCGAAGAAGCTAGTTTTATCGTCATGGTTGACGGCACCAATGTACTTCCTATGGCTACCAGCCAGGACCACAAGCGCATGGGTAACGGCGATACAGGACTTAATACTGGCGGTATGGGTGCATACTCCCCAGCCCCTGTGGTTACACCTGAAATTGATCAGCGCATTATGCAAGAGGTTATCCTGCCAACCGTTAAAGGCATGGCTGAAGAAGGAAATACCTATGTTGGATTTCTCTATGCCGGCCTGATGATTATGGCTGACAATACGCCTAAAGTTATTGAATATAACTGCCGTTTTGGTGACCCGGAAACACAGCCTATTATGCTGCGTCTGAAATCGAATATCGCTGAGCTTTGTAATGCAGCGCTGGATGGAAAACTGGATCAGACCACCGCTGACTGGGACTCTCGTTGTGCGGTCGGTGTCGTTCTTGCTGCCGGCGGTTACCCTGGCGACTATGGCAAAGGGGATATTATTAGCCTGCCAAACGACGTTGCTGAAGGCACTCAAGTATTTCATGCAGGTACCGCTCAGAATGATGGTCAAATCGTGACCAGCGGTGGCCGGGTACTCTGTGCTACCGCAATGGGAAATACCGTCACAGAAGCCCAGAAGCGAGCCTACGAACTGGTTAAACAGATCAACTGGAATGGTGTTTACTACCGGGATGATATTGCTTATCGGGCGATTGCTCGCGAACAGCA
>JAIBDA010000078.1 GCA_024679635.1 Amphritea sp.
GGAACAGCAACAGGAACAGGTTCGTATCGATCTGGCGGCGATGTTCCGACTGACCCAATTATTCGGTTGGGATGACACTATCTGGAACCATATTACCGCGCGGGTTCCAGGCTCGGATCATCACTTCTACATGCATCGTTTCGGCCTTAACTACGAAGAAGTTACCGCGTCTAACCTGATTAAGGTAGACGAAGAAGGTAACGTGCTGGAAGGCCCCAGCGACGTAAACACTGCAGGCTTTATCATTCACGGTGCGATTCATCTGAGTGAAAGCCACCGTAATAACAAATTCGTCTTCCACGCACACCCACAATCCTGTACTGCCGCTACTGCATTTAAAGAGCTGCCATTTCTGGTACAGGATTCATCAATGCTTTACGGCAAAGTGGGCTTCCATGACTGGGAAGGTCTGTCAGTCGATCCTGACGAGCGCCATCGCATCGCCGACAACATGGGTGAGAACAGCTGCCTGATTATGCGTAACCACGGATTCCTTACCGTAGGCGAAACCGCAGGTGAGTGTTTCATGAATATGTATTACCTGATCCGCACCTGTGAGTTTGCACTACAAGCAACGGCTTCTGGCTATGAACTGGAGCACGGTGATCCGGCCCTATGGGAACTGGCATCTAAGCAGTACGAAGCCTTTTCACCGGGTAAATACGAATGGCCAGGACTGCTACGCAAGTGTGATCGCGCCGACCCTTCCTACAAGTTCTGATCAGCTTAGCGACAGAGAAATCACAGGCTGGTTAACTCTGGCCTGTGTTTTAAACTCCAAGATACGGAAAATAATAATGAAAATAGGTTTTATTGGTCTGGGCAATATGGGCTCAGGCATGGCAGCTAACCTGCTTGAATACTGTAAATCTAAGGGTGACGAACTACTGGTACTGGATCTAAACCAGACCGTAGTCAATCAGTTTATATCAAATGGGGCCAGCGCCGGCGAATCAGTTAAAGACATCGCTCAAAACTGCGAGGTAATATTCACCTCTCTACCTAGCTCAGTGCAGGTCAATCAGATCGCATTTGGCGACGAAGGTATTCTGCAAAATGCTCAGCCAGGCGCAATCTGGATTGAAACCAGCACCAATGAGCTGGCCGAATGGGAAAAAGTTCGCGCTGCGGCCTCTGATAATATCACCCTGATTGATGGACCAGTGACTGGCGGTGCCGAAGGCGCAGCAGCAGGTACTCTGACAATGCTATTGGGAATTGAGCAGAATCAGCTGGATAGCTTAACTACACTGCTGGAATCATTTACTAAACGCGCTGTGCGAATGGGGCCTTCCGGAGCCGGCTATGTGACTAAACTGGCTCAGTTACACCTCAATTACCTTGTCGCTCAGGGAATCGGTGAAGCACTGATGATGGGAGCCAAGGCTGAGCTTGATCTGGATGTATTACACAACGTGCTGCAAAACAGTTGCGCTCAAAGCTACGTGGTGGATAGTTATATCCCTAAAGTATTGGACGGAAGCTATGATCAGTCTTTTGCACTTGGCCTGGCAACAAAAGATATGCGCCTGATCACAGAGCTCGGAGCGCATCTGGGTATCGATATGACACTGGGCAACAAAGTCTACTCAACCTATCAGGCGGCAACTGAAAAGTATGGTGCTGAAGTGCCACATCTAAGCGTACTTAGACTAATCGAAGAACAGTCCGGACAACAATTACGCAGCTAATTTGATTCAAACATACCAGCTGGTTGCACCTTTGCTTCCAGCTGTTTTTATATGTTAAATCAAAATAGTCAGCATTAAGAAAGGACCTTCTTACAGAAGTCGTTTCAGCTTACGCCTGTTTTTGACGTAGTATAGATATTAATACTACGGCGATAATCACAAACTCAGGGCCAGTATGAACATCGAAAATCTACGTGCTTTTCTTGAAGTGACTGCCACAGGCAGTTTTCAGAAGGCTTCGGAAAACCTTCATCTTACCCAGTCGTCCATCAGCGCCCGCATAAAAGCGCTGGAAGAACGTTTAAACCGGGAGCTATTTACCCGTAAACGTGACGGAGTGGCTCTCAATAATGGTGGTAAAGCCTTCTATCCATACGCCCTGTCCGTCGTAAAAACCTGGCAACAGGCCCAGCAAGAAGTCTCTTTACCCCCGGGCGTTAAAGCGATAGTAAACCTGGGCATACCCGTTCACTACTGGAACAAACTCTATTCCGACTGGCTCGACTGGATGAATGAGCATGCAACAGGGGTCGCTACCCGAATTCAATCAGACTACTCTGTCTATCTTCTTCAGGAATTACGCGAAGGCTTATTGGATCTCGCCTTGGTTTTCGAACACCAGCAAACACCGGGGTTACATGTTGAACCACTGTTTACTGAACAACTGATTTTGGTATCCACGGAACCCAGAACGGTTGGGAGCGGACACACTGAAGGTTACATCTACATTAACTGGGGGCAGCAGTTTCAGGAACAACACAATCAGGAGTATCCCGATATTCCTCACCACCGCATAACACTGGCTCTGGAATCACAGGCGTTAGAACAGATGCTAGCCAAGGGAGGTTCTGCCTATCTGGCTCAGTCTACAGCGCAGCCACTGATGGATAATCAGCAACTTTTCGAAGTGAAAGACGCTCGACAATTCAGCCTCACCATCTATCTTGCTATCAGCGAAGCTAAACGACAGGATTCAGCTATCATCAATGCAATAAAGGGAATCAAAAAATCTGATTTTGTTAAACAACGAGTACTGGCACTCGATGAAAAACAGAGGCCCTAGCCTCCGTTTTTTTAAAAAACTGATTAAATCTCAGCAGTTACAATATACAAGCACCCACCTATTTTAGTTGATGGCTCTCTATAAACTCATAATCAAATGTAAAGCCCAGACCTGGCGCCTCAGGCATCAGAATACAGCCATCTTCAATCTGCATTTCTTCTTTATACAACGGTGTAAACCAATCCACATGCTCAACTGAAATGCAGTTTGCAGCAGATCCAGCGATACTCAGACTCTGCTCAGTAAAGATATGGGTAGATACCGGAATATTATATGCAGAAGCCAGCGCGACACTCTTACGAAACTCACTCAAACCGCCAATCCGCTGGAGATCAGGCATGAGTATATCAACCGCACGGCTGTCAAGAATACTCTTCATACCAAACCTGGTGTAATCGGTTTCACCGCTGGCGATCGGGACATTACTCGCTTCTAGAACGCGGGCATGACCGGCCAGATCATGAGCTGGAACAGGCTCTTCCAGCCAGCCTATATCAACCTCTTCCAACTGACGCGCCAGACTGATGGCTTGACGCGCAGTCAGTGATTGATTCGCATCAGTAAGAATTTCAATATCATCGCCGATAGAGTTCCGCAAAGCTTTCGCCCGTGCTACATCTTCTTTCGCACTTTCTTTACCAATACGAAGCTTCATAGAACGGAAGCCCTGATCTATAAAGCCATGCGCTTCTTCTATCAGCTCATCAATACTGGCAGACAACCACAAACCACTACTTGCATAGGTTTTTACTTTATCCCGACAAGCACCAAATAGTTGATACAGCGGCATATTTGCCTGTTTGCCTATCAGATCCCAAAGCGCTGTATCAATTGCTGAAATAGCTGAGATGGAAATCCCTTTCTGGCCAACTGGGTTACAATCATTCCACATCTGTTCCCAGATTTTTTCAACAAACAACGGGCTATGACCGATCACGAACTGAGTCAAACTGTTGATCATCGCTTCAAATACGGTCAGACGATCTTTATTCAGTGCAAATACATAGTTCTCACCGACCAAACCGGTATCGGTTTCAATCCGCACCAGTACACAGCCTACTGTCTCTGTCTTATGAATGGCGGTGATAAGAGGTTTCTGCAGAGGTATCTCAACCTTCAGGGTTTTAACATTAGTTATCTTCACGTGCTCTCCTGCTAACTGCATCTAAACATCTCTATATCTATATATGGATATGGGCCATTTCTTCAGTCAGATATAAAGCTGCGTAGCTGGCGTATCGTTATTATTCTATGAATGCATCCTAGAGCAGAGTGAAACTCAACTGAAATTTAATTATTTTAATCTTTCTTTAAATACTTTTTATACCCTGGATATTTAAGAACCAAAATTAAGCCAAACACCCTGCGAATAGTCTATTCCGACACCTCATAAGTTTTATTTAAGATCTTTGCAATAACTATAAATTTAACAACAACCCCTGAGTCACTCTAGTATCGGGGATAGAAGTTTTCGATCCCTGACATCAAATAGATGTTTTAAGTATTAAGTGTGATCAGTCACCGTTGACCTGAGATCTCTTAAGCAAACACAATAAAAAATGAAGGAAACGATAATGAAGAAATCTATCCTGGCCATCACCGGTTTAGTCATCAGCAGTTCTATGATCTCTACCACGGCTCAGGCCGCATGTGGCGAAGTTACCATTAGCGAAATGAACTGGTCATCATCTCAGTTAGTCACTTCAGTTTCTAAGTTCCTGATGGAACAAGGTTATGGTTGTAGTGTTCAAACTGTTCCTACTTCTACGGTTCCTTCTGTTACCTCTATGGCAGAAACAGGCAAGCCTGACATTGTTACCGAACTTTGGTTGAACTCTGTACCACTATATTTTGAGCTAGAAGAACAAGGTAAGGTTATTACCGCGACTAACGTACTCTCTGACGGTGGCCAGGATGCTTGGTGGATTCCTCAATATCTGGTTGATAAGCATCCTGAACTCAAAACGATCGATGGCGTACTCGCTAATCCTGAACTTGTAGGCGGCCGTTTTCATAACGCGCCGGATGGATGGGGTGTACGTATCAAAAACGATAACCTGATAAAAGCTTTTGATTTCTCCAGCCATGGTATGGATGTCTTCAACCACGGTTCAGGTGAAACACTGGCTGCAGCTATAGCTTCTGCCAATAACGCTAAAGAACCATTCTTTGGATATTACTGGGCACCAACCTCTGTGCTGGGTAAATATAAGATGCATCCAGTTGATATGGGACCATTCAATAAAGAAGCCCATGATTGCGCAGCATCGAAAGACTGTGCCAACCCACAAAAAACATCCCTTCAAACAGGTACAGTCATAACCGCTGTGACATCAGAGCTTGCAAGCCGAGAACCTGAAATATTTCAACTGATGAAAAACATCTCATTTACTAATCAGGAAATGAGTGATCTGCTTGCCTGGCAGGAAGAGAACAAAGCATCAGCTGAAGAAACAGCCGTACACTTTATCACTTCCCAGCAAGATACTTGGTCAGCCTGGATCAATGATGATGCCCGTAAGAAATTAACCGCTCTCTTAAACTAACGCTATTAGTCCAATGGAGCTCAGTACATTCCTGAGCTCCATTCTTTCCCAGTTCATTGGCAATTAATATTGCATTTAAAGCAACATGCCATAAAAAACACGCACAGCTACTCTCCCTATTAGGTACCTATGCCTGGGATTAAAGAAGTCAGAAACAGGATAAATTATGGCATTCTACGAATCGATATTTAATTCTTTTGGTTTAAAAGACTGGTGTGGAGCTTCTCAGCAAGACGGCCCGATGACCATGGCTCAGCTATTAGCTAAGAGCAACAAAACCGAAGAGATAGAAACTTCATTATGGAACGTTCCATTTCCATCACTAGATAATCTACATGAAGCTTGCAATTCTGTTCCCCGAACCCGGGATATGACTTCAGGTGTAGAAGAATTTTTTCTGAGTATTAAAGGCAGCCTTCAGTTTGTACTGGACCCTCTGACACAGCCTCTCAGCTGGCTATTAGACGGGTCTATCTGGTTATTTGTAGCTATGCCTTGGTGGCTATTAATAGGTCTGACAATTATAGCTGTACAGATGATTACGCGATCTAAAGGATCCACTCTGTTAGTCGCTATTACCTGGTTATTTCTGGCCTTTATTGATCACTACATCTACGCAGTACAAACCATGGCAATTATCTTTGTCTGTACCGGGTTAAGCGTATTACTTGGCGTCCCCATAGGGATAGCCATGTCAAAGTCTGACCGTTTTCAGAAAGGTGCGATTCCGGTACTAGATATGCTCCAGACGCTACCCACCTTTGTTTATCTGATTCCATTAATTTTTCTATTCAGCATCACAGAATCCAAACTCTATGGAATCGCAATTATTCTGTACGCCATCGTACCAGTGGTACGCCTGACCGATCTGGGAATACGGCTGGTCGATAAGGACATTATTGAGGCAAGCAATGCCTTCGGTATGACTGCACGACAGAAACTATTCAACGTTGAACTGCCGCTGGCACTGCCCAACATTATGGCTGGTGTTAACCAGACCATCATGATGTCACTGGCGATGGTTGTAATCGCGTCACTGGTATCTGCTCCCGGTCTTGGTGTACTGGTACTTCGAGGTATCAACAACCTTGAGCTGGGCGTCGGTCTGGTATCTGGCTTCTGTATCGTAATCCTGGCGATCCTGTTGGATCGTGTGAGTAAAGCAACCCTGGCACGGGTTGATGTATCACAATCTAATTCCTGAGGCGCCGCATTATGACAACTAATATAAAAGTCTCGATTAA
>JAIBDA010000013.1 GCA_024679635.1 Amphritea sp.
CTCGAAGGGGACAAACAGAAGTGTATCGCGGCGGGGATGGACGATTACATGAGCAAACCGTTCCGATCGGAGGAGATGCTGGCGATGATCGAGCGTTGGGCCTGTGAGCGACCCGCTGACAAGAAAAAGGGTGTGAAACACATCTACGGTTATCCCGGTGGAGCACTGCTGCATATTTATGATGCACTGTTTCGGCAGGAAGATGTACAACACGTTCTGGTTCGCCATGAGCAAGCTGCGACTCATATGGCTGATGCTTATGCTCGTGCAACCGGTAAAGCTGGCGTTGCATTGGTAACGTCGGGTCCTGGTGCAACAAATGCCGTGACAGGCATTGCTACCGCTTATATGGATTCTATTCCGATGGTTGTTATTACCGGGCAGGTAATGAGCTTTCTGATCGGTGAAGATGCGTTCCAGGACACCGATATGCTCGGTGTCTCCCGTCCCGTTGTTAAGCATAGCTTTAGTGTTCAGAACCCTGAAGATATTCCTACGATTATTAAGAAAGCGTTCCATATTGCTGAGAGTGGCCGCCCGGGCCCGGTTGTCGTTGATATTCCTAAGGATATGACTGCGCCGACAGATCGCTTTGATTATGAATATCCGAAGAGCGTTAAAATGCGCTCCTATAACCCGGTTAGCCGTGGTCATAGTGGACAGATCAAAAAAGCGATGGATATGGTGCTGGATGCTAAGCGCCCGGTTATCTATTCTGGCGGTGGTGTCATCATGGGTGATGCCAGCGCTGAACTGACCGAGCTGGCGCAACTGTTGAATGCGCCTGTGACAAATACACTGATGGGCCTGGGTGGCTATCCGGGTACTGATCGTCAGTTTATCGGCATGTTAGGAATGCATGGTAGTTACGAAGCCAATATGGCGATGCACCACGCTGATTTGATTCTGGCAGTGGGTGCGCGTTTTGATGACCGGGTAACGAACGGCGTTGATAAGTTTTGTCCTACCGCCAAAATTATCCATGTTGATATCGATCCGGCTTCTATCTCTAAAACGATTAAAGCTGATGTGCCTATTGTTGGGCCGGCTAAGCATGTTCTGCAGGAGATGAGTTCTCTGGTTAAGAACAGCAAGAAGCAGCTTGAAAAAGAAGCGATTGATTCCTGGTGGCAGCAGATTGATGAGTGGCGCGGCCGTCATGGTGGACGTTTCCGTACCGATGATTCTGACAGTATGAAGCCGCAGCAGGTTATTGAGATGCTGAGTAAAGTTACCGGCGGTGATGCTTATGTTTGTTCGGATGTAGGCCAGCATCAGATGTTTGCTGCACAGTACTACAAGTTTAATAAACCGAATCGCTGGATTAACTCTGGTGGTCGGGGCACGATGGGCTTTGGCTTACCTGCTGCGATGGGCGTGAAAATGAACTTCCCCGATGAGGAAGTGGTTTGCGTTACCGGAGAAGGCAGTATCCAAATGAATATTCAGGAGCTGTCTACCATTAGCCAGTACGATATCCCCTTGAAGGTTATCTGCCTGAATAACGGCTCTCTGGGTATGGTGCGTCAGTGGCAGGATATGAACTATGAGTCACGTCACTCTCAGTCCTACATGGAATCACTACCTGATTTCGTTAAATTGGTAGAAGCCTATGGTCATGTGGGTATGAAAGTTGAAAAGTACGAAGATTTGGAAGCGGCGATGACCGAAGCGTTCGCCCTGAAAGATCGCATGGTATTTATGGATATTACTGTAGATCCGTTTGAGCATGTATACCCGATGCAGGTGCCACGCGGCTCTATGCGTGATATGTGGTTGAGCAAGACGGAGAGAACTTGATCATGAGACATATTATTTCTGTGTTGATGGAAAACGAGCCGGGTGCTCTGTCCCGGGTTGTAGGCCTTTTCGCCCAGCGAAATTTCAATATTGAATCGTTGACGGTTGCGCCGACAGAAGATTCAACTTTATCCCGTCTGACGGTGACTACCTTTGGTAGTGACAAGGTGATCGAGCAGATCACTAAGCAGCTGAATAAGCTGATAGACGTGGTTAAAGTGGTTGATCTGACAGAAGGCGATCATATCGAGCGTGAACTTATGATGATCAAGCTGAAGGCTAACGGCCAGATGCGCGCTGAAATTAAGCGTACTGCGGATATTTTCCGCGGTCAGATTATCGATGTGACGCCGAATACTTATACTGTTCAGCTGACCGGTGCCAGTGACAAACTGGATGCCTTTATTGAAACGCTGGGTACTGCTCATATTATGGAAGTGGTGCGTACCGGTGTATCGGGTTTGTCCCGGGGTGAAAAAGTCCTGAGTCTGTAAAAGTCTCTGATAACGTCTAAAAACCGCTCTTCGAGCGGTTTTTTTTCGCCCGTTTTTCGGGTAATTGAAACCTGTCTACACTGCCTATAGTTACAAATTGTTTGTGAATTTACGGGCAGATGATTTTTTCTGACTATACTTAACGGTCCCTCCGGAGTGAAAACGGAGGATAGAGAGTCGGTGGTTCAGGGAGTCTTTAGCTTATTAAAGGTGTTGGCACAGGAAAGTGATTATCAGAAGGCGGTGACGCGATCTGAGGAGGTTTTTATGATTCACTCAATTCAACTGATAGCGCTATCGGTGTTGCTAGTGATGCCTATAGGTGGCCAGATAGATCGGAATAGCGATGTTCAGCTTTATGAAATGGTGAAATATGATTCACTACCTATATGGTTACCGTTCACCCCTTTTCCCCGTTGGCAGGATACTTACGCGATTGTGTTTGAGCAGGAGATGCTGGCCTGACTTCGCTGTGTCACAGCGAGGAGTTCTGCAGCTGTCTTAATCAATACTGGCGTTTCAAATTTAAGCGTATTACTCTTGATCTCAAATTAACTGGCTATAGTACTCTGAGATCATTCTATGAGTGGAAAACTACTCTATCTGGTGGGCGCTTCAGGCAGCGGTAAAGATAGTTTGCTTGAAGGCTGTCGCCAGCGTCTGCAACCCAGTCACTGCTGTTTTGTGGCTCATCGTTATATTACCCGCGCGCCTAATATTGGTGGTGAAAATCATATTCACCTCTCTCCCGATGAATTTGATATGCGTGCCAGTATGGGAATGTTTTCCATGCAGTGGTATTCCCATAGTTACAGTTACGGCATTGGATCAGAGATTGATAACTGGCTGGCTAAAGGGATAAATGTGGTGATTAATGGCTCTCGGGAGTATTTACAGATTGCGATTCACGCTTACCCGAGTCTGATACCGGTGCTGGTTCAAGTTGATGAAGATACGTTGCATCAGCGTCTTACTCAGCGAGGCAGGGAGAATGAAGAGGAGATCGTTAAACGGTTAAATCGTCACCGTCAGATTGTTGATAGCCTGCCTGAAAATATCCAGCTGATCGACAACAACTCAAATTTGCAGGAAGGCGTTGATACGTTGTTGAAGCTGATTGAGTCCCTGGCACCTGATTCGGTTAAACCTGCTCGCTCGACGCACTAATTTATTTATGAATGGTAGGAGGGTGCACTGTTGCACCCTCTTTTTTTGGCTGGAGGATTTAGAATGTTCAGTATTGAGATGGGTGTGAGGGATTATGAACTGGATATGCAGGGTATCGTCAATAATGGTGTCTATTTCAACTATCTGGAACATGCCCGGCATGAGTTTCTTCTGAGCAGTGGTATTGATTTTGCTGCTCTGACTGAAGCGGGTATCCATCTGGTCGTGATTCGTTCTGAACTAGACTATAAAGCTTCATTGAAAAGTGGTGATCGGTTTCGGGTCGAAGTTGCTCTGGAGCGGATCAGTAAAGTGAAATTTGGTTTCCGCCAGCGGGTTGTTCGCATCGAAGATGAAAAGGTCTGTGTCGCCGGGTTGGTAATAGGCACTGCTCTGAATGAGCGAGGTCGCCCCTATATATCGCCTGAGCTTGAGGCGTTGTTCAGCGCATGATTAAAGCGACATTTGATAGCCGTGCCATTGTGCTATTGGTGGGGCTTTGCATGTTGTTCGGCTTTAATCAGGTGGTGGTTAAGTTTGGTCTGGAGGGTATATCACCGTTAATGCAGGCAGGCTTACGCTCTGTCGGTGCATCATTGCTATTAACACTCTGGATGCTGTGGCGGGGTGAGAAAATTTTATACCGCGACGGGGCATTTTGGTGGGGTGTTCTTCTCGGAGTGCTGTTTGCAATAGAATTTCTGTTTATCTATCTTGCCCTGAACCTGACCACTGTCTCGCGTGCCACGATATTTCTTTATACCTCCCCTTTTGTCGTCGCACTGGGGGCACACCTGTTTATTCCGGGCGAAAGCCTGAGAAAAGTCCAGGTTGCCGGTCTGTTAGTTGCCTTCATGGGGGTTGTCTTTGCGTTTCGAGATTCTCTTGATGGTGGTGCCTCTTTGTTGGGGGATGTTTTGGCGCTTGCCGCAGCGTTTTTTTGGGGAGCAACGACGGTGGTGCTTAAAGCGTCCCCCCAACGTCATCAGTCTCCCTCTCGGGTGTTGCTATATCAGTTGGTTGTTTCGGCTCTTATATTGCCACTGTTGTCGTGGGGGTTAAATGAACCAGGGGTGATCAGCCTCACGCCACTGGTGATCGGATCGTTATTGTTCCAGATAGTACTGATGGCATTTATGGGTTATCTGGCCTGGTTCTGGTTGCTGAGTCATTACCCTGCTTCAAAAATTGCCAGTTTTACCTTTCTGACACCACTGTTTGGTGTGTTGTTTGCCTGGTTGATTCTTGATGAACAGCTATCGTTGGATATGTTGGGCGCTATAGTGCTGGTGGCACTGGGTATTTTTCTGGTTAATAAAAAAGGGTAAACATCAGAGGTGGTTAGTTTCAAGCCAGCCACCGTCAGATAGAGTTAGCGGATCTGTGACCAGAAGGCCTCAATCAGTGGGCTTTGCAGCTTTTTCTTCAGAGCAAACAGGCCCACATCATAAGCTTTGAGTTCGGGCTCAATATTTAGGATTCGCACCCGGTCTGCCAGTGGGCTGTTATCCAATACAATCTTGGGTACTACGCCGACGCCGAATCCCAGGCTCACCATGCTGACGATGGCTTCATTTCCTGCGACTTGTGCATAGATCATCGGTTTAGCCTGATGGGCTTTGAACCAGCGGTCGATTCGTTTACGTGAAACGCCTTCTTCAGAGAGGATCATCGGCACTACTGACCAGTCTGGAGTGTCAGCCAGTAGCGGGTCCAGATGAATATTTTCATGGGGAGCGATAAACACCAGCGGTGAGGTTGCGATATGTTTGAACGCAAGTCCCGCGTTTAGTGTATCTGGTCGCGCGGCGATAGTTATATCGTCTGTGCCAGCCAGTACTCGCTGAATCGCATTTTCCGGGTCGCCGGTATGCAATTTTATTTCAATTTTAGGGTGTTGTCGGCGAAACTCGCTAAGGATGTCATAAAGAAAGCTATAGCTGGCGGTGACCGAACAGTACACACTGATCTCACCCTGTAACTCCTGAGCATCAACCAATAGAGAGTTGCGCACCACGTCCCATTGAGTGAGTGCTTCACGGGCATACTCCTGAAAACGTTCACCTTCCCGTGTCAGACTCACCGTACGGTTATCCCGTTCAAACAGTTGTACGCCCAGAGAGCCTTCCAGTTGTTTGATAGCGCGCGTCAGCGCAGAAGGGCTGATATGACACGCTTCACTGGCCCGGCCAAAGTGAAGCGTGTCGCAAAGACTGATAAAGAGCTTTAGAGAACGGGTATCCATAGATTTCTATAATAATATCGTTGCAATTGATGAAACATATTTTCACATATATATCATTTTTCGCAATATAAACCCTGCCTCCCATTCTTTTTATTGCGGTTTATAACCAGTTCTAGTCGGGTTTTCTTATGCCGACTTGATCTGGATTAGGGCAATCTATGGACTGAGCCGTTAACGTTGGCGTTTATATACCCGTTTCAATGGCACTGTCGCCCGAGGTTCAGTATGAAGTATGACATCGTGATTATTGGTGCAGGGCCTGCCGGTCTTAGTTTTGCCCGCTCATTGGGCGAAACTGACCTGAAGGTGCTGGTTGTGGAGCGCTCATCCCTCGATACTTTGCGTGAGCCACCGGAAGATGGACGGGAAATCGCACTGACCCATCTGTCGATTGATCTGATGAAAAATTCGGGTGCCTGGCAACAACTGGCGAATCAGGATGTATCACCGATCTGTGCTGCCAAGGTGCTGGACGGCGATTCGAGTTATACGCTGAACTTTGATAATACTGACGCTAACCTGGATGCACTGGGTTACCTGGTGCCAAATGATAAAATTCGTAAGGCATATTTTGAGGTTGTAGAGGGCATCGAAAATGTTGAACTCCTGACTGAAGTTTCAGTTGAAGATGTTGGCAGTACAGCGGATAGCGCCTGGGTTGTTCTTTCAAATGGCGAGCGAGTGGAGTGTGATCTGTTGGTGTCGGCGGATAGCCGGTTTTCTGAAACCCGCCGGAAAATGGGTGTGCCCGCCTCGATGAAAGATTTTTCCCGTACCGCTATCGTGTGTCGCATGGAACATAGTCTGCCTCATAATCAGACCGCTTTTGAATGTTTCCACTATGGACGTACTTTGGCTATTCTGCCGATGACCGGTAATCTCTCATCCATAGTGGTAACCGTATCAAGTGCCGAGGCGGAGAGTATCTTTAATATGGGTGAAGAGGCTTTTGCCGCTGATATCGAACAGCGTATGCAGGGGCAGCTAGGCAGTATGAAACTTTACGGTCGACGTCACCTGTATCCGTTGGTAGCGGTGCATGCGAATAAATTTATCAGTCGTCGTTTCGCTGTTATTGGTGATGCCGCGGTGGGGATGCATCCGGTTACTGCGCATGGCTTTAACCTGGGGCTTCGTAGCCAGGAAACCCTGACAAAAGAACTGAAAAAAGCGCTGAAGCAGGGGCAGGATATCGGTTCGTTCAGTGTGTTAGAAAAGTATCAGAGCGCTCATATGCGGGTGACAAAACCCCTCTACTTAGGCACCAATCTAGTAGTCGGTTTATTCACTAATGATAACTTTGCTGCAAAGATTGCCCGTAAGGCAACGTTGCGGGTCGCTAATAATTTTGCTCCTCTGAAGCAGGTAATTACTCGAAAGCTCACGGAAAAGCGGATAGATATTCCCTTTTTTCTGCCCGGTCTTAAGTAAAAGGCTTTAAATAAAGAGTTCAATCGTTTTGATTGGAGCTTTGACTATTGAGTCTGTAGCAGAGCAAGGTATCCTTAAACTGATATTTAAGAAGTCTTTTTAAGGGCCTTGTTGTGAATCTCCGTGACCTACCCCCCCATGATGTAAGTTCTTGTGACGTTAATAAGCGAGATCAGTTGAGAATATTACTGCTCCAGATTCGTGATGGCGAACAGGTGCGTATGGAAGAGCACCAGAGCTTTGCCGAATACTGTGGTGTTGCGCTGGATCAGATTGAAATCCTTAATGTCTTTGATACCCCTGACTTTCCGGCCACGGCGGCCGATGATTTTGATGCGTTACTGGTGGGTGGTGCCAGTGAAGCCAACGTCCTCAAGCCGGATCAATTCCCTTTTATTCAGGCCTGTCAGAATTTGATTCGTCATTGTGGCGAGACGGCTAAACCAGTATTTGCGTCCTGTTTTGGCTTTCAGCTAGCCGTATTAGCGCTGGGTGGAGAAGTTCGGCATAAGGATATCGATTTTGAGATGGGCACTATTCCTGTCTCACTGGCTGATGCGGCGGTCGATGATCCGCTCTATCAAGATACCCCGGAAGGTTTTTTTGCTATTTCGGTACACCGTCAATACGTCGATAGCTTGCCTGAGAACTGTCAATTGCTTGCCTATACTGAGCAATGTGTCCACAGCTTTAAACTGAAGGGCAAGCCTTTTTGGGCTTTTCAGTTTCATCCAGAAGTTGATAAGGCCACTCTGATTGAACGACTGACATTCTACAAAGCTCACTATACTGATGGAGACGGTCAGCTGGACCGGGTACTTAGTTCAGCGGTGGAAACGCCGGAATCTAATATTCTGGTGCGGAAGTTTGTCGATCGGGTCCTATTAAATCCCGGGTAGATTTTGTATAGATAGCTTTCCCGTATACGTAAAAGTAGAATGTCTGAACATTTTGTTAATCCATTGGTGTAAACAGATCTATGAATGACCCACAGGGAAACAAACCGGAGCAGCCTGAACAGCCGAGTCAGGAAGAGGCGAGCCCAAAGCCACGTAGCCGGGGAATCTATCTGCTGCCTAATTTGTTCACAACGGGAGCGCTGTTTTGTGGCTTCTATGCGGTAGTGGCGGGAATGAACGGCGTCTTTGATAATGCGGCAATCGCAATTTTTGTGGCGATGGTTCTGGACGGTCTGGATGGTCGGGTTGCGCGTCTGACAAATACTTCGAGTGCGTTTGGCGCAGAGTATGACTCACTCTCGGATATGGTCTCCTTCGGGGTGGCGCCGGCTTTGGTTACTTTCAGCTGGGTGCTCAGCAGTGCGGGTAAGTTTGGTTGGTTCTGTGCTTTTATCTATGTTGCAGGTGCAGCGCTGAGATTAGCGCGCTTTAATACCCAGATCGGTTCAGTGGATAAACGTTACTTTATGGGGCTGCCAAGTCCAGCGGCTGCAGCATCTGTGGCGGGGCTGGTATGGGCCTGTGTAGAATTCGAGATTGATGTCAGTCATCTGGTTTACCCTATCGCTATCTATGTTGCGCTGGTGGGCGTACTGATGGTGAGTAATGTGCTGTATTACAGTTTCAAAGATGTTGATCCGAAGGGAAAAATCCCTTTTATGATTCTGCTGGTGATAGTGCTTACCATCGGTGTTATCTCTATCAGCCCGCCAATTTTCCTCTGGTTACTGATTTTAGGTTATACGCTTTCTGGTCCAGTTCTATGGCTGTTGCGTAAACGTAAGACACTGAGCAGTTAAGCTATTGGATTGATGACTATTTGGAGGTGACTGTTATGAGTAAGCGGCTAATCAGAGAAGCATTGAATATCCCCTCATCAGAGATCACCTCCGAAGCAATCTACAAGCAACGTCGTCGCCTGATTCAGGCGGCGATGTCTGCTGCAGTTTTACCTGCATTTGCTTATCCCTCTTTTGCCCGGGCCGCCGGTTATGATATTCCCGATGACCTGCCCCGTTATCCCGGTCCAGCCTGGCTTCGACAGAAGCTGGCCAGTGCGGTGCGTAATTCAGACCTGTCAGTGAGTGATAAGTTAGCACCTTATTATCATGTAATTACCCACAACAACTTTTACGAGTTCGGTACAGATAAGCGTGACCCGGCGCGATATGCGCAAAACTTTAAGACCGACCCCTGGAAAGTCGAGATAAGTGGCGAAGTAGCTAAGCCGGGAAACTATAATCTGGAAGATATTCTTGCGCCTCATGCTTTAGAAGATAGGGTGTACCGGTTACGCTGCGTTGAAGCCTGGTCGATGGTTATTCCCTGGCTTGGGTTTCCCCTGGCGGATCTGATTAAGCGTTTCGAACCTACCTCTAAAGCGAAGTATGTGCATTTCACCACTATTCTCGATAAAGAACAGATGTCTGAACAGCGTAGCTCATTCGGTACGATCGACTGGCCCTATGTTGAAGGTCTGAGAATGGATGAGGCGATGCATCCTCTGACGCTGATGGCCGTGGGTTTATACGGTAACGCGCTTCCGCCGCAGAATGGAGCGCCTTTACGTTTGGTGGTGCCCTGGAAGTATGGTTTCAAATCTATAAAGTCAATTGTTCGTATTCATTTCAGTGAAACTATGCCAGAGACTAGCTGGAATGTTACCGCGCCGAGCGAGTATGGCTTTTACGCGAATGTGAATCCGGCCGTTGATCACCCACGCTGGTCACAGGCGACAGAACGTCAGTTACCCTCCTCTTTGTTGTCGCCTAATATTGTTGATACTCTACCGTTTAATGGTTATGCAGATCAGGTTGCTCATCTCTATAAGGGGATGGATCTCGCTAAGTGGTTCTGATGGTATCTGGTGAAAAGGGAAGGCTGTTTCGATGGTGGTTCTTTTTTTTGCTACTGCTGTCTCCGCTCGCTGCTTTATTTGTCAATCTGCTCAACGACAATCTGGGTGCTGATCCGGCCAAGATAATTGTTAAAGAGTTGGGTTTTTGGGCGATCACCTTGCTCTGGTTGACCTTATCAGTAACGCCCGGAATAAAACTTCTGGGCTGGCGTTGGTTGATGTCGTTCCGCAGAATGTTGGGTCTCTATGCTTTTTTTTATGCTGTGCTGCACCTGCTGTCTTTTGCCACTTTTCTGGTGGGATGGCGATGGGATATCCTGCTGACCGAGTTGACTAAACGGCCCTATATTGTTGTCGGTTCTCTGGCTTTGTTACTATTGATTCCATTGGCTTTTACCTCTACCAAAGCGATGCAACGACGCTTGGGGAAACGCTGGAAAAAGCTTCACTCCCTGATTTACCCCATCAGTCTGTTGGCTATGCTGCACTTTATCTGGCAGATCCGCTCTGACTTTGGCCAACAACTTATATTTGCAATTTTATTAGCTATTTTGTTGGGCTATCGACTATATCTTAATAGGCGCAGTTAATAGAGAGGAGGTACTTATGTATCCGACTCATATCTCTGAAAAGCTGTTGCTGCTGTTAAATGCTTGGATGGCTGGGCTTAGTAAGTTGTGGTGCATGGTCTTTACGCGTCCCCCTGATGATCGGGGGCGTAAGTATAATTTTCCTATGCCGTCATTATGGTTAAGTCTGATAGCTTCAGCAGTCTTTCTTGTAGCGATTATATCGCTGCTTTACTGGCTTCTGACTACGCTGGCGGGGTAGGCCTTTTTCTGTGTAGTCTGAAGTTTTATTCTCTCCGGCAGGGGCGGTTATCTTACGCCCCTGCACTAATTACCATCAGTGTGTATTCCCCTTGCAGTCTGAAATCTGCTGCTATACTGGCTTATAACCAAGTACATAACTCGGATATGTAATCAATATAAAAGGGACCAGAAATGCTTGGGGCACAGCTGTTTAGTTTTTGACAGCAAGGAGGCCTGGAGATGAGACGTAACGGAAGGGTCCTGTTATTAGCAGGGCTTTTTTATGCGCCGCTGGTGTCTGCCGACTGGCAGCTAAACCTTATCGAAGGGGCGACTGAAATTAGCCGCTCTGTCTATAGCCTGCATATGGTTATTTTTTACATATGTGTTGCTATCGCCGTTGTGGTGTTCGGCGTTATGTTCTGGTCCATCTTCTGGCATCGAAAGTCCCGGGGAGCCAAAGCTGCTCACTTTCATGAGAGTACCTGGGTAGAGATCGCCTGGACTATAGTGCCGGTGATCATACTTGTCTCAATGGCTGTGCCTGCCAGTACCACCCTGATTCAGATGTACGATAAAAACAATGCTGAGCTTGATATTCAGATTACGGGATATCAATGGAAGTGGCGTTATCAATATCTTAATCAGGATATCGATTTTTTCAGTAGTCTTGCGACGCCTCAGGAGCAGATTATTAATGAACAGATCAAAGGGGATAACTACCTACTTGAAGTTGATAAGCCTCTCGTTATCCCCGCCGGGAAAAAAGTACGTTTCTTACTGACCTCTAACGATGTTATTCACTCTTGGTGGGTGCCTGCTCTGGCTGTGAAAAAGGATGCGATTCCGGGTTTTGTTAATGAGTCATGGACGTTGGTAGATGAGCCGGGAATATATCGGGGGCAATGTGCTGAGCTGTGCGGCCGTGATCATGGTTTTATGCCGATAGTGGTCGAGGTTAAGTCGCCGGAAGATTACCAGCTGTGGGTGGCTGAGCAGGCCAGTCTCAAAGTGGCAGAGCAACAGTCTGCTCAGAAAGAGTGGAGCCTGGCAGAGCTGATGGTACGGGGGGAAGAAGTTTACAAAGCCAGCTGTGCCGCTTGCCACCAATTTGAGGGGCAGGGTATCCCTGGAATATTCCCTGCATTAGCGGGCAGTCCTCTGATGTCAGGTGATTCGGCTGAGCATATCGATGCGGTAGTACATGGCCGTTCAGGAACGGCGATGCAGGCCTTTGCTGAGCAACTTAATACGGTAGATCTAGCCGCAGTGATTACTTACGAACGAAACGCCTGGGGTAATCAGGGCGGTGTAGTGACGGTTCAACAGATTACTGAATTGTTGAAGGAGTAGGGTGATGGGTAACTTAGAGCAGAAAGTTCATATTACAGATCACCATGGCCCGGCAAAAGGTATCACTCGTTGGCTTTATACAACCAACCATAAAGATATCGGTACGCTGTATCTGTTGTTTAGTCTGACGATGTTTTTTGTCGGCGGTTGTATGGCGCTGACCATTCGGGCCGAACTGTTTCAGCCGGGACTGCAGTTGATAATGCCGGAGTTCTTTAATCAGATGACCACCATGCACGGTCTGATTATGGTCTTCGGCGCAGTAATGCCAGCATTTGTCGGCTTAGCTAACTGGATGATTCCGATGATGGTGGGCTCCCCGGATATGGCGCTGCCGCGGATGAATAACTGGAGCTTCTGGATTCTGCCTTTTGCCTTCGCGATGATGCTGTCGACTCTGCTGATGGAGGGGGGCGCGCCTAATTTTGGCTGGACTTTTTACGCGCCTCTTTCAACAACCTATGCCCCTCCCAGTGTGACCTACTTTATATTTGCTGTGCATATGATGGGGATTAGCTCGATTATGGGGGCGATCAATGTGATCGCTACTATCCTCAATATGCGCGCCCCGGGCATGAAGTTGATGGATATGCCGTTGTTTGTCTGGACCTGGCTGATCACCGCATTTTTATTGATAGCGGTGATGCCGGTACTGGCAGGAGTGGTCACTATGATGTTGATGGATATCCATTTTGGCACCAGCTTTTTTGATGCAGCGGGTGGTGGTGATCCTGTCCTGTTTCAGCATGTCTTCTGGTTTTTCGGTCACCCGGAGGTGTATATCATGATTCTACCTGCGTTCGGGATAGTGTCTGAGATTATTCCTACCTTTGCCCGTAAGCGATTGTTTGGTTATACCTCGATGGTGTACGCCACAGGCTCCATTGCGATTCTTTCCTTTATCGTTTGGGCCCACCATATGTTTACCGTAGGTTTACCCCTGGCCGGAGAGTTGTTCTTTATGTATACCACTATGCTCATCGCGGTTCCCACTGGGGTAAAAGTATTCAACTGGGTGGCCACGATGTTTCGCGGCTCGATGACCTTCGAAACCCCGATGCTATTTTCGCTGGCTTTTGTCGTGCTTTTTACTATCGGTGGTTTCTCTGGTCTGATGTTGGCAATAGCGCCTGCCGATTTCCAATATCACGATACTTACTTTGTAGTGGCTCATTTCCATTATGTGCTGGTGCCAGGGTCGATTTTTTCTATTATGGCGGCGGCTTATTACTGGCTGCCAAAGTGGACCGGCCACATGTATAACGAGGCGATGGGTAAGCTGCACTTCTGGCTCTCATTTATTGGCGTCAATATTACTTTCTTCCCGATGCACTTTCTGGGTCTGGCGGGCATGCCTCGGCGTATTCCCGATTATGCCCTGCAGTTTGCAGATTTTAATATGGTGGCAACTTTTGGCGCCTTCCTGTTCGGCTTTTCCCAGTTAATCTTTGTTTATAATGTAATCAGCTGTGCTCGCTCGGGTAAAAAAGCCACTGCTCGGGTGTGGGAGGGCAGTCATGGGTTGGAATGGACACTGCCTTCACCTCCGCCCTATCACTCGTTTACCGAACCACCTGTTTTCACTAGTCCCAATCGAGAAAATAGCTGAGGTGGATGATGAATCAGTTGCAGCGACGTAACCGATCCCTGGTAACCCGATTGATAGTCGGTACGCTGTTGATGTTTGGCTTCGGCTTTTTATTGGTGCCGCTATACGACGTGTTCTGTAGGGTTACCGGACTGAACGGTAAAGTGCTGAATAATGGGCCGGTGACGCAGTCCGTCGGGATCAATAGAGATCGTCGGGTAACGGTACAGCTTCTGGCGGTTAACAATGAGGCGATGCCCTGGCGATTCAAGCCGCAAGAGTCTGAAATATCGGTCTTCCCTGGTGAAATGAAGCAGACCGCTTTTGTAGCGCTTAACCCTACCCAGCGGAGTATGGTGGGGCAAGCTGTTCCCAGCGTCGCCCCGTCTGAAGCGGCAGAGCACCTTCATAAAGTTAACTGCTTCTGTTTTGAACAGCAGCCATTGATGGCGGGTGAAGAGCGTGCCATGCCACTGGTGTTTATGATTGATGACGAACTACCACAACATATTTCAACTATAACGCTGTCTTATACCCTGTTTGATATTACCCCCGAACCCAGGCCGGCACTTACGCTTCAGGCGCATCGGCAAGGAGTGATCTATGAGTAGCCAGGCTTATTATGTGCCAGCCCAGAGTCGCTGGCCTATTTTGGCATCTGTATCGCTGTTTCTGATGGCTTATGGAGCGGCTACTCTGATCAATGCGTTGAGTGCTGGGTCCGGTGGCATGCTGGGTCTTGTTTTATTATTGCTGGGTGCCCTGTGCATGGGCTTGATTCTAGTGGGTTGGTTTGGTCATGTGATCGATGAAAGTGGACAAGGGCTTTATTCTGAGCAGATGGATCGTTCCTTTCGCTGGGGTATGAGTTGGTTTATTTTTTCAGAAATTATGTTCTTTGCTGCCTTTTTCGGAACCCTGTTTTACGTCCGGGCTCTGGCGGTGCCCTGGTTGGGTGGAGAGGGAGAAAAGGGGGTTTCAAATATGTTGTGGCAGGGCTTTGAAGCCACCTGGCCATTGATGACTACGCCGGATATGAATGCCTTTCCTGGCCCTAAAGGACTTATTGATCCTCTGCATCTACCTCTGATAAATACTCTACTGTTGTTAAGTTCCAGCGTGACGGTAACGGTGGCCCATTACCGTCTGAAGCAGGATCGCCGTCCTCAGGTGATTTTGTGGTTGTCGCTAACTGTTGTTTTGGGTTGTGCGTTTCTGCTGTTTCAGGCTCTGGAATATGTAGAGGCTTATCATGAACTTGGGCTTACGCTGCAGGCGGGTATCTACGGTGCTACATTCTTTATCTTGACGGGGTTTCACGGAATGCATGTGACGTTGGGAACGCTGATGCTATTTATCATTTTACTCAGGGTTATCCGGGGACATTTTGCGCCAGACCATCACTTTGGTTTTGAGGCAGTGTCCTGGTACTGGCATTTTGTTGATGTGGTCTGGGTGGGGCTATTCCTGTTTGTCTATCTGTTGTGATGAGGGCGGATCTGGCGGAGATAGCACCGGGAATGCCGTTCTGAGTTTGAGTTCACCGCTATAAACCCCGATAAGGATGATCAGGAGTAAAAAGACTGCCAGTGCAACTCTTAAGACCAGTGATTTGACTGTCCGATGGGAGCGGCTTTGGTCTTTGAGAAGAAAGTAGAGGCCTGAAAAGAGACTGATAATAATGAAAATAAATATGAGCACTATAAGAGTCTTTAACATTGTTATCTCTCCGGTGTTTATATGAGTAAAGCTCAGGGGATACCCCTTAGCAAGTGGCTAATCGGAACGCTTGCTCTGTTGTTTATCCCTTTACTGATCTGGTTGGGGGTGTGGCAGTTGCAGCGGGCTGAGGAAAAAAGGCAGTTAATAGATAACTGGAACAGGGCGTCCGAGACATTGAGTCAGCTTCCGGTAAAGGGTGATGTTGAAGGAGAAAGGGTTACTTTAACCGGACGTTTCAATAGTGGCGTGATCTATTTGTTGGATAACAGGACCCGTAATGGTCGCAGTGGCTATGAGGTGATTATGCCCTTTATACCGGACAGTTCGTCAGTGACGGTAATGGTTAATCTGGGATGGGTAGCAGCCAGTAGCTATCGTCAATATTTGCCAGAGATAGCATTGCCTGGGGGTATTCAAAAGGTAACCGGCAGGCTTGTAACACCGAAGCCTTTGATGCAGTTAAGCCCGGATAATTGGGGTGCGGCTGAATCGGTACGAATTCAGCAGTTGGATATGTCTCGGTTAGCTGAGCGTCACCCGGGCCTATATCCGGCAGTGATTCGTAGTGATAAAGCTTTGCTGCCAGAACTGAGTGTTGGGTGGCAGGTAGTGAATATCACTCCAGAGAGGCATCTTGGTTATGCCGTGCAATGGTTCGGGTTGGCGCTGGTGTTGGTAACCGGTTGTGCTTGGCTGGTCTGGAATCAAAAAGAAGAGGGGCATTATGAGTAGCGGGCAGTTTCCGAGAACTACGTTTTGGTTGGTGTGGGCCGTTGCGTTGGTGCCTGTGCTGGTCGCCTCTTTGGCGTTTTTTACTGGTTGGCGCCCGGCCCAGCAGATAACCCAGGGTGAACTGTATCAACCGGGTGTAAGGTTACAGGATCTGAAGCTCTCAGAGGATGAGGTAAAGGAGGGAAGTTGGCAGTTGATTCTAGTGGTAGATCAGCAGTGTGAAGATGTGTGCACCCAGTGGCGGGAAAAGCTGCCAGGGTTGCATGCTTCGCTGGGAAAAGATCGTGATCGTCTGTTTTGGCAACAGGTTGATGTAAACCAACAGCAGAGTGGTTTGCTACTTGCTGACCCTAGAGGTTTTATGGTGACGCGTTACAGTTTGTCCCTTCCTCCGCAGGCCGTTTTGAAAGATCTGAAACGCCTGTTAAAGATCTCTAAGGTGGGATGAGATGAATTGCCGGCGACCTCTGCTGCTCTGCTATATGGCGATAGGCTTAGCATTGCTGGTGATTTTGATGGGAGCCTGGACCCGAATTATGGATGCAGGGCTGGGTTGTCCTGACTGGCCAGGATGTTTTGGTCAGCTGATTGTTCCCGCATCGCAAGAGCAAATTACACTGGCTCAGCATCGTTTTGGGGGCGTCGAGATTGATCTGTTTAAAGGTTGGGTGGAGATGACTCATCGTTATATGGCGGCGAGCTTGGGGGTACTGATTCTTTTGTTGGCCTTTATTGGCTGGCTGCGTCGCAAAGAGCCCGGTTATCCGGTTTACTTGTCATTTGTGTTATTGGCGTTGGTCATGCTTCAGGGGCTGTTCGGCATGTGGACGGTCACGCTTAAATTACTTCCTCCGGTGGTGACTATTCATTTGATGGGAGGGCTGCTGACGCTGACGTTATTGGTGCTGTTGGCAAGTAAGCTGCGTCAGTTGGATCTATCCACTCGGAAAAGGTCGGCAGGCTGGGGGTTACGCTTAGCGGTATTAATACTGTTTTTACAGATTCTTCTGGGTGGCTGGACCAGCGCTAACTATGCTGGTTGGGCCTGCAATCACTGGATCAGTTGCATGGAAGGGCAGACGGATGAGCTGGATTTCAGATCCGGTTTTAGCCTTAATTTTAACACTGAGCAGAATCATCAGGGCGGCACGTTAGCCCAGCCTGCCAGGGCGGCGATACAGATGACTCATAGGGTTGGAGCGTTTGTTGTGGTGGCGGTTATTCTTTTGGTCTCTATTACATCCTTACAGGTCAAAAACAGCAGAAAGCCTGCGATTTTGCTTCTGATTTTGTTAATGCTCCAGCTTGCCATTGGTGTTGCTAACGTAATGTATGGCGTGCCAACTATATTGGCGTGGTCTCATCATTTAGGTGCGGTGTTGCTATTACTTTGTCTGCTTTGGTTGAAATTTAGTTTTGAATCGGGGGTGCGTGATGGATAACAATCAACAGGTCATAGTTCAAACACTTGTATGGCGTGACTATTTGGAGCTATGTAAGCCCAGAGTCGTTGCTGTGATGTTACTGACCGCCATTGTAGGAATGTGCCTGGCGACTCCGGAGTTTCCTCCCCTGGATATTGTTGTCAGTGCTACGCTCGGAATTGGTTTGATGGCATCAGGTGCTGCTGCAGTTAATCATGTTATGGACAGGAATATTGATGCCAAAATGGCGCGTACTCATCGACGTCCTTTGCCTCAGGGTAAAATTGATGAGACAAGAGCGCTAATATTTGCATCGATGCTTTCGTTATCGGGGGTGGTTGTATTAATCGTTTGGACCAATGTTTTGACTGCTTGGCTGACGTTAGGCGCACTGATTGGATATGCAGTGATATATACCATGGTGTTGAAACGGGCAACTCCTCTGAATATCGTCATAGGAGGCATAGCGGGAGCTGCACCACCATTACTGGGCTGGGTGGCTGTAACAGGTCAGATTGAACCTGATAGTTTGTTGTTGGTATTGATTATTTTTGCCTGGACTCCTCCACATTTCTGGGCGCTCTGTATTCATAAAAAGGATGACTACGCTCGTGCCGGAGTGCCAATGTTACCGGTGACCCATGGCGAGAAATATACTCGGCTACATATTTTGCTGTATACCGTATTGATGGTCATAACCACATTATTTCCTGTCATGACAGGCATGAGCGGTGTCATCTACCTGATCGGGGTAACTGTGCTGAATCTGAGATTTATCCAGTGGGCTGTAAGAGTCTATCGGGCAAATGATATCGCCGCACCGATGGCGATGTTTTGGTTCAGTGTGAAATATATTATGTGGTTATTTGTGGTCTTATTGGTAGATCACTACGTTTTAGGACTAAACTAATTACATCGGTAAAATTTTAGCAAATGATTAAAAACGGATTTAAGAACTGTCGTAGACAGATAACAAAAGCCGGAAACAAGGAGAATACGGTTACTTGAAACTAAAATAAGGCCGAAGATAGATTCTGGCCTTGGGAGGTAAGACTTATGTTCCTGCAACATATGTGGGGTGTAATTTACGACCCTAAGCATGAGTGGAGAGATATTCGAAAAGAAAATTACTCCATGATGCATTGTTTTATGGCTCAGATAAGCATACTTGCGGCAATACCTGCGCTGTCACTGTTTATTGGGTCAACTCAGATTGGCTGGAGTATATCCGGAGGAGAGTTTATAAAGCTCTCAACCCAAAGCGCGATGATGGCTGCAGTGGCTTTCTATGCTGCTATGTGGGTAGCGGTTGGTTTTATTGCTTATGTCATCCATTGGATGGAAAAAACTTACGGCGGTAATGTAACCCTAGATGAATGCATGGTGTTGACCACCTTTACTGCAACGCCGCTGTTTCTGGCTGGGATTGTAGGTCTGTATCCTGTTCTGTGGCTCAATGTTATTGTTGGAATGATTGCGTTGGCTTATACCATTTATCTGCTATATACAGGAGTTCCTGAGATTATGCAGATACCTGAAGACAGGGCTTTCTTCTTCGCCTCTTCGATTCTAACAGTTGGATTATGTGTGTTGGTCGGGTTGCTGACGGTGACCGTTATCTTATGGAGTACGATAATACCGTTGACTTATATGAGTGGTTAGAATCATTAGACCGCCGCTTGCGGCTAGATCGTAAAATTTCGTTTTACTGCTAGAAAAAGCAAAACATAAAAACCGCCGTCAGGCGGTTTTATTGTTTAAAGGTCGGAGCTTTTCCAGCAAGTTTCTCTTACAGTGTCTGTTGTCACAGTACCCATAAAGAAGGCTCTGCTAGCTACGAGCAAGCGGCGAAGCCGCGTCTAGCCAGTTGCGAAGCGACGTTCTAGTTACTGTTATTAAAAATATGGATCTTTTTCATCAAATTGACACTTTTTTACTGTCTCCCTGTTGACTCCTCAGGCTACGAATGTAGAATGCATCTCCTCGCTTGAGACAGCAACTTTTACAGGTCGCTGAAACAGGTTGAGACGGTTTATTAAACCGCTTGCAAAGCTA
>JAIBDA010000161.1 GCA_024679635.1 Amphritea sp.
GATCAGCGTTGTTGACGACCCTTGCGTTGAGTCTGCTGAACCCTCATGTATACCTGGATACACTGGTTCTATTGGGGGGAATAGGGGGGCGTTACCCTGAAAGCGAACGTTACTGGTTCGGAGCCGGAGCGGCCCTGTTTTCCTTTGTCTGGTTTTTTTCGCTGGGTTTAGGTGCGCGTTGGCTGGCACCTTTATTTCGCAACCCTGTGAGCTGGCGAATATTAGATGGGTTGGTGTGTCTGATGATGTGGACGCTTGCCGGGTTGTTGCTCAGTGATAATCTGGTGTAATACAGATTATCACTGGTAAAACGTTCTTTCTGTTTTAACGTCTAAGCGTGCGGTTTACAATTTGAGAAAGGTCTGTCACCAGCATCGCCAATTTGGCTGTTGCATCGTTGGTGCGGGCAATGGAATCTTTATTATTGTCTGAAATATCCCGAATTGAAATAACACTGCGGCTTAGGCTTTCTGCAGTACCACTTTGCTCTTCAGCGGATACAGCAATCTGCTGACTCTGTTGTGATATCAGATCGAGTGACTGGCTTAGTTGATCGAAAGACTTACCGGCGGTTTCAGCCCGGGTAATACTTTCTTTAGCCTGAAGGTGAGTTTTACTCATGCTGTTTGTGGTTTGTTCTACCTGATTCTGGATAGCATCAATGCTGGCTTTAATCTGATTTGTGGCTTCCTGAGTTCGGGTGGCAAGGGTGCGTACCTCATCGGCTACGACTGCAAACCCTCGTCCGTTGTCTCCTGCCCGGGCGGCCTCGATCGCGGCATTCAGCGCCAACAGGTTGGTTTGATCGGCAATGTCGTTAATCATGGTGGTAATGTTGCCGATCTCCTCAGTCTGACTGTGCAGCTGATTCGACAATTTGGATGCTTGTGCCACCTCAATAACGAGCTGCTCAATAGTCTTTAACATATCGTTAACACTGGTGCGGCCATCCTGAGCATCCTGAGCTGCCTGAAGAGTTACCTCTGATGTGCGTGAGGTATTTTCTGCAACCTGATGCGATGATGATGCCATCTCTGTACTGGCCGATGCGAGCATGTCGCTTTCCATATTTTGTTGTTCAATACCGTCAGTGGTTTGATCCAGGCTCTCGTGGGTAACTCCCATTACGTTTTTAACGGTTGCAATCGCATCTTCAACCCGGCCTGTAACGGTGCCTAAGCGCGCCTCTAGAAACAAGTTTGAAAGCTGGAACGCACCTATTTCATCCATTCTCCCGGTGAGTGCTTTTTGCGAGACAGGGTTGTTATAAATATTAAGTGCGCGTTGTGATCTTTCATGCATAGGTGAAAGAAGCCAATGGGTTAGTCCGGTAAATGACAGCGCTAATACTCCGGATAGTGAAACCTTTAAATAGATATCTAACGGAGCCAGGTTAACCAAAGTAACCCCGAGTATTCCACAAAAGACTGACGCAACGATTCGATGACTGAGTTGTTTCCGTGAAAATGAAACCCGTCTTGGATTATTGTTGAGTTGATCGTAGAGCCGTTGAGCGGTCACTTTAATCTCATCGGGCAGTTTTGTCCGGACCGATTGATAGCCAATTTTTTTACCGGCTTCGTTGTATTGCGGTGTGACATAAGCCAATACCCAGTAGAAATCACCGTTTTTGCAGCGGTTTTTAACCGCACCCAGCCATGACTCGTCTGCTTTTAAGTGTTTCCACAGGTCGGCGAAGGCTGCTGCCGGCATATCGGGGTGCCTGACAATATTATGATTTTGTCCCACCAGTTCATCAGCCGTATAGCCAGCAACTTCACAGAAATATTTATTGGCGTAAGTAATACAGCCTGTTAAAGAGGTTGTGGAAATTAGACGGCATCCATCCTGGACAAGTTGCTCTTTCTGTTGCCGATTTGTAGACATTGGAACCTCTTATTGAAGCGTTTATTACTCAGATTATTACGATGCGACTACAGGCTGGATATCTTAGCCTGGCAAGCCTTAGGTGGATGAAATCAATATAGCGTTATTCTCTGACAATTGCTTCAAAACAGGTGCTCAATTTGGGAGGGCGAATGATGTACTTCAGCTCAGGAGTTACTACTAAATAACTAAATTTTCAGTGCCAAGGGAGCATGGTTGAGGGGCAGTCCTACTGACTACTATGAACAGGTACTCAAAACAGCCCGCGAAGTGCGCTGTATAACAAAAAAGAGGCTTAGGAAAATGATTTACGCACAGCCAGGAACCGAAGGTTCAGTTGTTTCTTTTAAAGACCGTTACGCTAACTA
>JAIBDA010000130.1 GCA_024679635.1 Amphritea sp.
CTATCAATCGGTAAACGTAAGTGTAATCACGGTGTTATTCTGCGAGTTTTGACCACAAATATCTGTGGTTCTGACCAGCATATGGTACGCGGTCGTACCACGGCGCAATCCGGTTTAGTACTCGGACACGAAATTACCGGCCAGATCATCGAGTGCGGTAACGATGTCGAGTTTCTTAAGCCTGGCGATATTGTCTCCGTACCATTCAACATAGCCTGTGGCCGCTGCCGCAACTGTAAAGAAGGCAACACTGGTATCTGTCTTAACGTAAACCCTGCACGCCCTGGCGCAGCCTATGGCTATGTCGACATGGGTGGCTGGGTCGGCGGTCAGTCAGAATACGTGATGGTCCCTTACGCTGACTTTAACCTGTTGAAATTCCCTGACTCAGACCAGGCAATGGATAAGATCCGCGATCTGACACTGCTCTCTGATATTTTCCCAACCGGTTTCCACGGTTGTGTTACTGCTGGCGTAGGACCTGGCTCAACGGTATACATCGCCGGAGCAGGCCCGGTTGGTCTGGCAGCTGCCGTCTCTGCACAATTACTGGGTGCAGCCTGTGTCATCGTTGGTGACATGATTGAAGACCGCCTGGAACAAGCACGCAGCTTTGGTTGCGAAACCATCGATCTGCGTCAGGAAGGCGACATGGCAGATAAACTGGAAGTTATTCTGGGCGAACGCGAGGTCGATGCGTTTGTTGACTGTGTAGGCTTTGAGGCTCATGCCTGCGGCTGCAACCATGGTGTTGAAGCACCTGCAACGGTGCTGAACTCTGCGATGCAGATCACCCGTGCCGGTGGCCAGATCGGTATTCCTGGTTTGTATGTTACCGCAGACCCGGGTGCCGTTGATGAAGCCGCTCAAGAAGGCGCTCTAAGCATGCGCTTTGGCCTTGGCTGGGCTAAATCTCACTCATTCCATACCGGCCAGTGTCCGGTAATGAAATACCACCGTCCTCTGATGCAGGCGATCCTGTTTGATAAAGTGGATATCGCTAAGGCGGTTAACGTGCAGATGATATCTCTGGATCAGGCGCCTGAAGGCTACGCTGATTTCGATGGTGGTGCGGCGAAGAAATTCGTAATCGATCCACACGGTTCGGTTGCTGCATAAAGCATCAATAACAAAAGGAGGCTTAGGCCTCCTTTTTTATTAACAGACCTAAACCAGTACAATCTCTGAACGCATACTATAAAGTACAAATAGCACCTCTTCCTGCTCACGTTGGCCAACCGCATTTTTCTCCAGCGCCTTCAGCGCATCATCCAGTACAGCCATAAATTCAGCATGTGAGATGTTCATTCCTTTGTGGGTTGCCAGCATATCCTTTCCTTCATAAATACTGGGGCCACCCGTTCCTGCAATAAAAAAGGTTGCAGCACCTTTTTTTAATCTGCTCACATCCGATTCTGCAAAACGTGGCGCTATCATCTTATTATTCAAATGGTTATCAACCACATCACCGGCAATAGCGGTAATACCTTCAACCCCGCCTAGACGCTCAAAAAGTGACTCACTCATGTCTGCTCTCCTTACCTTTTCTTGTACTTATGCCTGCCAATTTAACGAAACGTTAAGCCTCAAAAATAGAACTCACTTAGTCTTTATTCAACTACAGATTCTGTAGTCTCTATTAGAAAAAAAGCAGGTAGAGTTTGAATTCGCGACTAAGATGATATGAGATCTGAACAGGAGAGCAGTATGAAAGCCTACGGTCAGTTTTGCCCTTTAGCTCAGGCCGCGCAATTACTCTGTGAGCGCTGGACACTCTTAATTGTGCGAGAACTCATCGCCGGCAGCAGCCATTACAATGAAATCCATAAAGGCGTTCCACTGATATCGCCAACCCTGTTGGCAACACGTCTGAAACAACTTTGTACTGCTGGAATACTCGAATCTAAACAGCAGAGTGGCCACCGTTTTTATCAACTAACCGATGCTGGTAAAGAACTGCGTCCGATTGTTGAAATCATGGGCGCATGGGGTCACCGCTGGGCTCGCTCCAGATTAGAACCTGAAGATCTGGATGCAGGGTTACTGATGTGGGATATCCGTCGAAGCATTAACCCAACAGCCTTCCCACAGCATCGAACTGTAGTGGAGTTTGAGTTTCCGGACGCCCCTGAAGGAAATAAACACTGGTGGTTAGTCTCAGAACAGGGAGAGATCGACCTTTGCTTTAATGATCACGGGTATGATGTTGATCTGCTGATTCGCTGTCCACTTGAAGCAATGACCCGGGTTTGGATCTGTGAACAGCCCTTCAATGACGCAGTAAGGAAGGGGGATATCAGACTGATGGGCTGTCCTGAACTATCTGATAGGGTTCAGAACTGGCTTTGTAGCAGCCCTCTTTCCAAACTAGGAACCAGCCAGGAAATGCCAACCCTGGAATGGAAATTTTAAACTTAAGTTTGAGCTGAATAATCTATTAAACCCAGATATCACTTAGCGGGGTTTGAGTACTATAGCGGTGACGAATTTGGGCCTGTAGCAACTCTGCAGTCGCGATCGCATCGGTTAGTGCATGATGCTGGCCATAATGAGGCAAGCTATAACGGTTACGGCTGTCGCCCAGACGGATAGACTCTTGTTTTTTCCCTAACAACCGCTTAAACGTGTTTGCGACACCCTGACGGTATTGCAACGCTTCCAGTGCCATTGTATCTACAACCGGAAAGCTAATCCCCTCTCTTAATCGCCTTTTAAGTGCGGCATCAAGAAACTCCCGTTCAATATAACGATAATGCACCACCACTATCCGGCCTGCGATCGCCTCCAGTACCTGACCCAGAATCCGGTTCAGATCCGGCGCATCATTCAGCTCGGTATGAGTAATTCCGTGAATCACGATGGACTCATCTTTCATCCCACGACGAGGTTTCAACAGCCAATGCCGGGCATCGCGCAAACGAATTCTGTTCAAATCGAATGGTACCAGACCAATACTGATAATCTCATCACTGTCAGCATCTAGCCCGGTGGTTTCAAAATCCAGGGCGACAAAAGGGACATCAGACAGAGGGGTGTCCCCGGCAACAGTTCCATGTTCATAAAATGACCTTAATCGCTCATCCTGAGTGGTGAATGCGTGTTCCTGAAATAATTCAGCCCAGTTTTCAATGATAGATTCTGTCACAGCAGCCACTATTTTCGGGTATAAGGATAACGAAACTTCAGAAAGCGCTGGCTATTACTCAGCACCTGAAAAGCTTCTTTAAGGTTACGGCGCTCGAAATCAGTCAGGTTTTCCGGTTCAACACTGTTATCAACGTCCCGACCCGTCTCTACATCAAGCGCCTGATGGCGGATACGCACCATCGCTATAAACTCCATCGCATCACGCAGATCATTATCTCGACCGGCTGGTAGTATGCCTGCTTTAACCACATCATCCAGGCGTTCGAATGAGTTCTGAGCTCTTGAGCC
>JAIBDA010000134.1 GCA_024679635.1 Amphritea sp.
GTGGACTTCACCTAATGGAATATAGGTCGACTGGTTTTCAGTCATCAGGGCAGTCACTTCCCCTATGGTGACCCTGGCAGTACCACTCACCACAATCCAATGCTCAGCACGGTGGTGATGCTTTTGTAGCGATAGCTTAGGGCAATGAAAAAGCTTACTGGCATCAATAAGGTTATCCGAGCCATAGAGAGATCAAAGTTAAGTATCCGCGCTAAGGCTGAGCATCCGTTTCGGGTTATTAAATGCCAATTCGGCTTCATCTAGGCACGCTATCGCGGTATGAAGAAAAATGGCTCGTAGTTCAATATGCTGTTTGAATTATTGAACCTTTACCAAGCTCGACGAAAGCTGCTTTCAATAGGATAAACACACCTGCCTTGTGAGGTTTTAGCTGATTAGATCTGCAAAGAATCTTCATCAATAAGATTACGTCCTCTACTGGCTGAAATATTTGAGAAAGGCAGCCTATGAGGACTTAATCAGCCCCTCCCTAAAACAATATCTTTGTTCAAGCTGCTGATATGCAAAATGGCACTAAACTTACAGTTCATTGTGCCTCAAGCATGCTCAAAAATTGGCGTACCATCCGGGTGGCTTCTGCCTCCGAATTCGCCTCACAATAACAACGCAGTTCCGGCGCATTACCTGACGCACGTAAATGCACTATCCTGCGATCCTTCAACGACAGGCGCAAACCATCAATTGTATCTAATGTATCCACCTCAGCCTCAAAGTCACAGAATTCCAGTAACTTCTCCGGAGACGAGGCCCACTGCGTTAGCAATGATCTGCTCCGTTCAGTTGGATAGTCCTTGATACGATCACTGGCAGTGAATCGCTGCGGCAGATCAAGCAATAATTCAGACAACGCCACACCCCGACTGCGGGCATTGGCCAGTAATGTCAAAGCGGGCAACAGCGCATCACGGGTTGGCAACGCATACAGGGTAGCGTTATTCAATCGCTGATTACTCCCAAGCAGAAACCCACCATTGGCTTCAAAACCAGCAACCCGTTCATACCCGCTATTAAGCTGTTTCATTCCCTCGATCACATAAGGCGAGCCAATACAGGTACGCATAACCTGTTCAAAACTACCGCTCATCTCGATAGCGGTATTACAACTGACCGGCACCGCCAGAGCCTCAATTCCGAGATATCGCGCGCACAGCAAGCCTAAAATATCTCCTCGCAGCCACTCGCCACGCTCATCAGCAATCAGAGGACGGTCGCCATCACCATCGGTCGATAAAATCGCATCCAGCCGATACTCCTCAGACCAGGCATATCCCAAGGCCTTGTCTTCGTCAGAAACCGCCTCAGTATCAATCGATACGAAGGTCTCAGTACGACCAAGAGAAACCACCTCGGCCCCTAGTTTGGTTAAAATTTCTGAGCAGATTTCACGGCCCGCCGCGGAATGCTCATACAGTCCGATACGCATCCCCTCCAGCATTTGCGCTGAAAACAGATCGAGATAACGCGTAATGTAACGTTCCCGGGCCTTAGCAGAAACCTCGGGGAGACATGGTGAAGCACTTGGGAGTGCAATATCAACGCGTAAAATCGCCTGCTCGTCCGCCTTATCAATCTCACCATCTGGGCGGTAGAATTTGAGACCGTTACGATCGAATGGAATATGACTGCCAGTAATCATAATCCCCGGAATGTTATCTGCCATCGACTGCAGCGCCAACGCAGGAGTAGGAAGTATTCCGTAATAGTCCACCTCCAAACCAAATGCCTGAGCCGCTGCGGAACATGCAGCCGCCATCTGCGAACTGCTCGGTCGGCGATCTATACCGATAGCAACACGCTTAAAGCTAAAGCGCTGCTCCATGACTGACAAAAAAGCTACCGTAAAGGCAGCACAAACATCATCGGAAAACTGCTCCACCAGGCCCCGTGCGCCACTGGTCCCAAATGCAATACCACTAAAATCAATGACGCTAGCAACAGTGCTTCTATTAGACATAAGTAATCCTAAAAATTAAAATCCAAACTCATTCAAAGCACAACTTAAGTTACAACAAAAAGTAGCACTATTACAAACGTTCATGTAAAACTTAAACACTTCTCCTTAGAGTATTATATTTCAAATCAAAAACAGCCCACGCATAAACAATTTCATCTAACTGAATTTTTCTCAACAGCGGCTCCCCCACATCACGAAAATCGAGATCCAATTTACTTTTATGCCTAGGGAACCTGTGATTAAGTCCTGTCTATTTAGCAGTATCTATTATCAAAGCCTTTCGGCCGCTTAACCGCTATTATTTGTTTGTTTTTTGACCACCTGCACGCCTTTTTCAGGCTTGCAGACGGATCTATCTTACGCTCGAAGCATCTGATCCACGCGAGCAATATTCGCCAGAGCAAACAACATAGCCAGCTTACAGTCGTTCTTCATCAAACCTCGGTAACGTGCCTTGGTAAAACCAAACTGGCACTTGATGATGCGGAACGGATGTTCAACCTTGGCACGAATACTGGCCTTCATGTATTCGATATTGATAGCCATTTTATTAATCCTCGGATGCTTCTTCAGCGTCCTTACCTTTCCAGGCTGCTCTGCAATGTGCCAATCAACGGCTACATCTTTTAACTCTTCTCGCTTTTCTGCTCCGCGGTAGCCCGCATCCGCGAAGACAAAATCTTCGTCACCGTGCAATAAATGCTTTGCCTGATTTAGATCGTGTTCATTGGCCGCAGTTGTTGTAAACGTGTGTGTCAGACCCGTTTGAGCATCGACACCGATATGGGCTTTCAAGCCAAAGTGCCATTGATTGCCTTTTTTTGCTTGATGCATCTCGGGGTCACGCACACCCGCTTTGTTTTTGGTTGAACTGGGCGCTTCGATGATTGTGGCGTCCATCAGCGCACCCTCTTTGATTAGTACTCCTGCTTCAGTCAGCCAGTTGCTGACTTCAGAAAAGACCTTTCTGGCCAAGCCATGACGCTCCAGAAGGTGACGAAACTTTAGAATGGTAGAGTGATCGGGAATCGGCTTGTCCAGTGATAGACCTGCAAACAGGCGCATAGATGCAATTTCGTAAAGAGCATCCTCCATTGCTGGATCGCTCATACTGTACCACTGCTGCATACAATGAATACGTAGCATCGTTGTCAGTGGATATGGGCGGCGGCCGTTACCTGCCTTAGGGAAATGAGGCTCGATCACCGACTCCAGCCTCTGCCAAGGAATCAGCAACTCCATACGCCCTAGAAAGATTTCTTTTCGGGTTTGGCGACGCTTAGAACAGTATTCACTGTCGGCGAAGGTAAGCTGATGATCCATCGAATATTCCTCAAATCATGAAGGTGAGGATTATCTCATGCTAGGGACTTAATCACAGGTTCCCTA
>JAIBDA010000147.1 GCA_024679635.1 Amphritea sp.
AGTGCCGAGATCAGGGTGCAAACTTCCGCCATTGAGGCGCTATCGCCGTCGACATAACCATAAGATTGCTCCAACGCAATACTCGCGGAGAGTGTCAGCGGGAAGTCTTTGGCGTATTTATGACCCAGATAGCCGGACAAGATCAGCACCCCTTTGGAGTGGATCGGCTGTCCCAGGGTGACTTCCCGTTCGATATCGACAATACCCCGATTACCCGGATGCACTGTCACGGTAATACGGGCGGGAAAACCGAACGACACATCGCCGACACCCAATACCGTTAGGCCATTGGTGCGACCGGCCGATTCGCCATCGGTATCGATCAGGACGGTTTCATTGAGAATACTGTCTAAAATTTTGGAGGATATGCGGCTGGTACGGCGCTCTTTCGCCTGCAGCGCCATCTCTACGTGTTGATCATTGATGATGTCGTCTTTCTGACGGATGCGCTTGTAGTCCGCTTCACAGAGCAGGTCCACCAGTTCACCGACGTGGGCAGAGAGTAGTTCCTGATCTTCGGTCAGCCTGGAGCTGTGCTCAACCAGTCGGGCTACGGCCTGACGATTGAGGGGCGCCAGATTCTCTTCATCCGCCAGGGTCTTCATCAACCGGGCATAACTACGGATAGTCGCCGGCTCCCGTTTTACATCTTCATCAAAGTCCACCACCACCCGGAACATCTTCTCAAAGTCATGATCCAGTTCTTGTAGCAGGTAGTAGGTTTCCCGGGTGCCGATCAGCACCACTTTGACACTCAGGGGAATAGATTGAGGCGCCAGCGTGATAGTGCCCATACCGGTCATCTCTGACATGGGGTTCTCGATGCGGATCTCATTGGATTTCAACGCGCGCTTCAAAGCACCGTAAACGAAGGGCTGCTCCAGTAACTTCTCTGATTCAAGCACCAGATAGCCGCCATTAGCCCGGTGCAACGCGCCGGAGCGGATCAGTTGAAAGTTGGTGCTCAGGGCCCCCATTTCAGAGTTGTATTCAACCCGGCCAAACAGATTGTCGTAGGTAGGGTGGGTCTCAAATACGACCGGGGCGCCTTTGGTTTTCTGGTTATCCACCACCATGTTTACACCAAAGGTGTTTTCCATGTATTGCCGGCGGGCCAGATCGGTCCCTGTCTCATTGGGTTTATCATCTTCGATAATGTCCAGGGCGTTTTTAACCAGATTGGATTCCAGTTGCGTCAGGTAATCCGGCACACCATTGTTGTTATGATATTTTTCTCGCAAAGGCTGAATCAGTGGCGCTACCGCACTACGCGCAGTTTCCCGGTCCAGCACTTTCATTTTATCGCCCGCTTCACGCCGCCACTTGGGCATGCTCGCCAGCTCTTCGTTCAGGCGCTCTTCCAGCTTGGCTATATTACGGGTGAACTCATCCCTGACATCTTCCGGTAACTGAGAAAACGCCGCCTCATCCATTCCCTGACCATCCGATACCGGGGTAAATCCGATGCTTCCCGCATCGCGGTAGAGCGCAATACTGTGCTCCCTGGCCAGGCCGTCGACCAGTTCAATCGCCTGATCGTAGAGACGGTTAAAGTCTCGCTCGACTTTACTCTTCTTGCGCTGATACGCCGGGCTTTCAAACGCCGCAGGCAGTTCGGTAAGAATACCTTCAATCAGATGCTTTATATCCCGTCTGAACGCCCAGCCTTTACCGGCGGGAAGCTGAATCACCAGAGGGGAGCGGCTCTCATCAAGATTATTCAGGTAGCACCAATCGCTGGTTTTCTTCAGCTCTTTCTTAGCGATGCTGCGAATACTATCGATAGCAAATGAAAAACGACCGGTATGGGGGTTGCCCATAACAAACATATTGTAGCCGGGCCGTTTCATGCCGATACCAAACTCCATCGCTTCTACCGCACGCTCCTGACCAAAGAAGCCGGTGTAGGGTTCGAGAGTTTCAGTGGTTTTGAAGGGCAACAACTCAGTGTTGCAGTGACGGTACAGCTGATCGGGGGACAGGCGGGTCTCTTTTTCCATAACGGATCGTTCCTGCGGCTGGCGAGTGGAACCTGAGAATGCGTTCTGGCAAAACCCTGCAGAACACATTATTCAGCTTCTTCTTTTATAACCCGATGAGAAACTCCGCGCAAGGAAGGATTTTAGTGTCTGTTATTTGGACAATAACTGATGTCTAAGCTCTTGAATTAGTTCAGAAGTATCGGGACGGACTCCGCGCCATATAGAAAAAGACTCCGCCGCCTGCTCTACCAGCATCCCCAGCCCGTCGATCGCTTTTTCTGCACCATGGGCGACGGCCCACTGGTTAAACGCCGTTATCTCGGCGCCATACATCATGTCATAACACCAGGCGCCCTCAGACAACAGATCATCCGGCAGGGGAGGGACCTCTCCCTGCAAGCTGGCCGCAGTACCGTTGATAACCAGATCAAACTGCTGACCCGCTAACTGATCAAAGCCGCAGGCTTCAATTTCACCCAGCCCCTTGAAGGCCTCCACCAGTACTTCAGCCCGGGCCAGAGTACGGTTAGCAATCACGACACGCGCGGGGTTATGTGCAAGGATAGGTTCCAATACGCCTCGCACAGCACCTCCGGCACCCAGAATCAGCAAGTCTTTACCGCGTATCTCGCCACCGTTATTAAGGGTGATATCCGCCACCAGCCCCAGGCCATCGGTATTATCGCCACAAAGCTGGCCTGCCTCGTTTCGGTAAAGGGTATTGACCGCGCCCGCCAGTCTCGCCCGATCAGAGTGTAGCTCAGCCTTTGCCCAGGCATCCTCTTTGAACGGAACGGTGATGTTCAGCCCTTTACCGCTCCCTGACAGAAAGTTATCCACAGCCTCAACAAAGCCATCTTCAGCCACCAGAATTGCGTTGTAGCTAAGTTCCTGCTTAGTTTGTTGAGCAAACGCCGTATGAATCAACGGCGACTTAGAATGCTTAATCGGGTTTCCAAATACCGCGTAACGATCACTCACCTCAAACCTCCAGCCAGTTCTGCGGTTTTAGGTAGAAGTCATAAAGCTCGGCTTCTTTAGAGCC
>JAIBDA010000018.1 GCA_024679635.1 Amphritea sp.
AAGTTTCTTCGTTAAAGGTGAAGAAGCCCGTCTGACGCCAGCTGAAAACGTAGTTTCCAGCTAATCCGACACAGCAGCCCCCACCGCAGGTGGGGGCTATATCGGGTCTTTGTGATGCTTCAGCCTCAACAGTTCTACCGTAATCTAAGCCGTACCGCTTTTTTCCTCCTGTTTCTGATCGCTCCAGTAACTAACCTGTTTCGCTATGACCTGACGGAAGGGCATTTTATCCTGTTTGGACAGTCATTGGGCTTAGGTATTGATCAGGCTATTGCAGGAGTTGCAGGTACGGATGCCGCTTTTCAGATTTTGATAAGAGTGCTGCTGCCGATCGTAGTGCTGGTGGCTGCCGGTATCTGGGTCGCTGCAAAATATGGGCGTCTGTATTGTGGCTGGTTATGTCCTCATTTCTCCGTGGTCGAATTGATAAACGGACAGATGCAGAAACTTATTGGCCGGCCAACGATCTGGGAAAAAGGCAGTAAACCGCATAGTGGCGCTGCCTGGTTGCTGCTGATCTGTAGTAGTACGTTGATGGCGCTGGTTTGGTCTGTGGGCTTGCTGGGCTATCTGGTATCGCCTCTGGAGCTGTATCATGACTTGTTACATTGGCAGCTAGGCGGTGGCAGAGCGTTGTTTATCTGCGTGGCGACACTGGTTTTTCTCAGTGACTTCCTGTTTGCCCGCCATCTGTTTTGCAAGTTTGGCTGTGCCTTAGGCGTGATGCAGAGTTTGCTCTGGATGGCGAACCCTAAGGCGTTGATGGTGAGCTTTGACAGTAAGCGGGCGGACCTGTGTAAGGATTGTAACAGTGCCTGCGACACGGCCTGTCCAATGCGATTACCGGCGCGCAGTATTAAACGTCGAAAGTTTACCTGTACTCAATGCAGTGAATGTATTCATGCCTGTAATGAAGTACAGAAAGATAACCCCGACGGCGGATTGCTACACTGGACGCCAGGAGATCAGCGCCGACATGCCGACAGTGACCGGATAATACCCGCTATCACTATTGAAAAACCTAAAGGGAATGAGTGATGAGCGCCGTTGAAATACCGCAGCCTTTGATGCCGGAAAAAATATTACCGGGTGACTTTGCCGTGTGGCTATTCATTCTGGCGGAACTCAGTGTGTTTGCACTGCTGTTTATTCTCTATGCCATCACCCGTGCCCGCTTTCCTGAACTGTTTGCCGAGGGGCAGGCGAATATCAATATTAATGCGGGCCTGGGTAATACTCTGGCGTTACTGACCAGTAGTTATTTTGTGGTGGCTGCGCAGCAGGCCCTGCTGAAAAACAGGTCGAAAATAGCGGTATGGAATATTGTTCTGGCGCTGCTAAGCGGCTGTGTCTATTTGACGATAAAGGCCTATGAGTATCTGCATGTTGCCGAATTGGGTTTTGGCCTGAGTAGCAATGATTTCTACTTTTTTTACTTTGGCCTGACTGCGTTTCATATGTTCCATGTGATTTTGGGGATGCTGGTGCTAATAGTACTTGCAGTTAAAGTCGCTAAGGGGGTCTACCACGCTGAACGTATGAATGAGTTTGAAAGTGGTGCCTGCTATTGGCATATGGTGGATCTTCTTTGGTTGATCCTGTTTCCACTGATTTATGTGTTGCATGGCTGAGGTGAAATGATGAGTACGGTGTGTAAACCAAAATTTACCGGACTGAAGCTGATCCTGCTGTGGTTGCTATTGTTAATATTAACCCTGGCTGCGGCCCTGCTGGCTGAGCCCTATACTGTGACTATTGGACTGGTAGCAATTGTTCTCTTTGTTACTGCGATTAAAGCAAAAGTGCTGGTGGATTCATTCATGGGGCTGAAAAACGCTCCGCTTTTTTGGCGAGCCTTGTTACTGGCGTACGTACCCGTGTTGGGGGTGATTATTACCCTGACTTACGCCTTCTGAAGATTGATAGGAGTTAGAGTATGAGTGCTGTTACTCAGCTGGATAAGAAAGATGTATTACCCTTCTACGAACCGCAGGGCGATGAGATCGAGCTCTTTATGCATGCCTATGAGCATAAATTGCCGGTATTGATTAAAGGGCCGACCGGTTGCGGTAAAACCCGTTTTATCAGCTACATGGCTGAGAAACTGAACCTGCCGCTCTACACCGTGGCCTGCCATGATGATTTGAGTGCGTCTGACCTGGTGGGACGTCACTTAATCGGTGATGGCGCGACTGTTTGGAGTGATGGTCCACTAACCCGGGCAGTACGAGAAGGCGGCATCTGTTATCTGGATGAAGTCGTCGAAGCGCGTAAAGATACGACGGTAGTGATTCACCCCCTTACCGATGACCGGCGAATCCTGCCGATCGACCGAACCGGCGAAACCTTGCATGCGCCGGATAATTTTATGCTGGTAGTGTCTTACAACCCCGGCTATCAAAACTTGCTCAAAGGGATGAAGCCCAGTACCCGTCAGCGTTTTCTGTCGATGAGCTTTGACTACCTGCCTGCCACGGCCGAAGTTGAGGTGCTCATTAACGAAACCAGCCTGGATAAAGGGATGGCCCAGCGTCTGGTGGTACTGGCTAATACGCTAAGAGAGTTGAAAGATCAGGATCTTGAAGAGGGTGCCAGTACACGTTTGCTGGTCTACACAGCGACCCTGATTAACACCGGCTTTGATCCGGTTAAAGCTTGTCGGGCTGGCATGATCGAACCGCTAACGGATGATCCGGATATCGTTGCCGGACTGATGGAGCTGGTACAGGCTGCCTTTGGCAGTGCTGAGGCCTGAACCTTTAAGGACAGGGTTCTCTGAAACTAAAGGCGATGTCACCGGGCCGGTTAAAGAATCAGTTGTTGGAGTAGTACCCCAATGGAAGAACAGGTAGGTCAGATATGGGACCGCTTAATCACCCGTGTAGCCAAACAAGGCTATGCGGAAGCAGCGGTGACCTTAGATCAGGTTAAAGCCCCGTTGGGTGTATTTTTCCGCGCGCTGGGGGGCGATAGTGCGTTGCGTGTCACTGCGACAACAGCAACTCTGCATAAGGCTCGCAGAAACTGGCTACAGCGGATAGCGGGTAGTGGGCATAAGGTGGAGTTAGCCTGGCAGGATGAAACCTGTCTTTACTTGCCGGTGCAGCTCGATGTTTTTCCTGATCGACAGCTTAACCGCGATCTGTATTTCTGGCTGGCAGCCATGGCCGGGGCCCGGGTTCCGGCTGAGGTTCATCGGGGTGTTAACTGGATTGTTGATAATCAGCAGCGAACCTTGCACACCCTGAGGCAGTTTCAGGGATTACATCATCGTTACCTAACACTGGTGCAGGCTTACATTGCCCTGCGGCCCGAACCTGAGAGGCTTAAACCTGAAGCGGCAGCGCTGGAACGGGCAATACAGCAAGCGCTGATACAGCCGGGCTCTGTAGCTGCGTTACCCCAAGCTGGTTTCGCACCTGCTCCTGTATCTTTATGGCTGCATCCTGATCCGCCGCGGAGCGCGGGACTGCTTAATTCCGACGATGCTCAGGATCGCAATGCCTCCAAAGGTGAGACCCGACAAACACAACAGCGTCGCCGTCAGGCCGAGCGAGTTGAAAAGCCAGATGAGCAAGGCTTTACGATGGGTGTGCGTCATGAAGCCGACCTGTTTTCTTTTGGTGAATTCAGCAAGATGGATCGGGGCACAGATGAGGAAGATGACCTGGATCAGGCTGAAAATATTGCCAATGATATCGATAAGATGTCGGTAGCCCAGGATAACACCACGGTGGCCAGCCGTATAAAATTTGATCTGGATCTGCCTTCCGAGCAGGAAGATGATATCCCCCTGAGTGAGGGGGTGTTGTATCCCGAATGGGATTTCAAGAAGAATCAGTTGTTGCCCGACCAGTGCCGGATCATCCCGATGATGAGTCGTAATGCGGTCGATTGTGAACTCCCTGATCATCTGCAAAAACCCGCCCGCCGATTACGCCGCCAATTTGAAAGTCTGTCGGCCCGGCCACAATGGATTCGTGGGCAGTATGAAGGAGATAAACTCGATCTGGATGCTTATCTCGATTATCGGGGGGCCATCGCCAGCAGTGGTTCAGCGCATGCGGGAGACCCCCGGCTGTACTATCAAAAGCGTCCACTCATCCGGGATATGGCATGTCTGCTTCTGGCGGATCTGTCCCTTTCGACTGATGCCTGGGTAAACGATAACCACCAGGTTATTGATGTAATAAGGGACTCTGTACATCTGTTTGCCGAGAGCCTGCACGCCAGTGGTGATCAGTTTGCCATTCATGGCTTTTCTTCCCGTCGGCGCGAACATGTCCGGTTTAATTGTATTAAGGATTTTAACGACAATTACGATGCTAAAGTGCGTGGGCGGATTGCCGATATCAGCCCCGGGTTTTATACCCGGATGGGTGCTGCAATCCGCCATGCGACCGATCTGCTGGGTAAGCAGTCAGCCCAGAAAAAATTGTTACTATTACTGACCGACGGCAAGCCCAATGACCTGGACCGCTATGAAGGGCGCTACGGGGTGGAAGATACCCGAAAAGCGATTCTCGAAGCCCGTAACCAGGGTTTGATTCCTTTCTGTATCACCATCGATGAAGAGGCAAATCAGTATTTGCCGTATCTGTTCGGACATCAAGGCTATACTTTTATTCGTCAGGCGGAACAGTTGCCTAAGCGTTTACCGCAACTGTATATGACCCTGACCGGAAAACTGCTGGGCGGATAAAAAAGAATAGATTAGTCTGGCTGTTTAGAAAACTCAGGTTATGATGGGTCTTTTTTTAATCGGCACGGGTGAATTTGTAATGCAAGAAACCAGACTGCAGACCATTGTAGGCGACAACTTCCTGTTTTCTTCGCTGACAGAAAAAGCGAAGGAAAGTCTGTGCCAGCATTGCCGCATTATCAAACTGAAAAATGATGAGACTCTCTTTCACCAGGGAGGAGACGCGCAGAGCTTTTATATTGCTTTAGAAGGCAGTATTAAGTTGTTCAAGGTGTCTCAGGAAGGGCAGACCAAAGTAATCGAAGTGATTAAGAAAGGAGGCGTTTTTGCTGAAGCGCTGATGTTTATGGATTTGAACAAATATCCTTTGAATGCCGCTGCAATGGGGGTCTGTGAAGTATTGGTTATCCCGAATCAACTGTATAAAGATACGCTATTGGAAGATCCTCAGTCTGCGTTGAAAGTGATGGGGAACATGGCTGTTAAGCTGCACCGCCGAATCAATGAAATTGAGATCCTGACACTGCAGAACACCCGTCACCGATTGGGTAACTACCTGTTTGGCCTGGCGCCAGATCCTGCCGTAAAGAAGTGTGTTGTGCAGTTACCAATGGCGAAACAACTCATCGCCTCTCAGCTGGGCATGCAGCCGGAAACCTTCTCCCGAATGATGAAAGAGATGAAAAACCAGGGGCTGATCGAAGTGAGTGGCGCCGAAATTAAAGTGAATGATCTGCAGGGGTTGAGGCAGTTTGGGCACTGAGCTTTGTATCAGCAGCCTTAATGAAAATTGTAGAGCCTGATCTCAGAGATGGGCTTAAACAGGGTTAACGCAGAGGGCGTACTGAGGAGAGAATAGGGGATCAGAGACATCGCTGGTACTCTGCCCCCTTGAATACCTATTGGCTGCATGTCCCTTTTTTAGCCATGGCTAACTTTGTGACAGCTTCTTTACCTTTAGCTTCGTCAACTAGCTCAACTCCCGCTCCCCCAACAAAGGCTCCCATTTTAATATACTGCCTGACAAAGTAGTTTTTGCCGCTTTCTGTTTTTACTAACAGATCGTTAGGGGAGAACTCTGATTCAGTGGAAATCTTATGCTCTTTACCCCCGGCGACTTCCTCGTAGAAAAATATATCAGGGGCTGTTTCTCCAATACAGTTGCCGTCGACCCAGACATCTTTTTTCAGGGCAGCGCCGAATATTCCAGCTCGATAGATATACAGTCCGGAATTTTCGCTGGATGGTGGGCTAAATTTCTTAGCTGAATTAGATTCTTCTTTGCTTTCCATAGGTACTGAAGCACACCCGGCTAATAAGGATGTTGCTACAGCCGTAGCAATAAGTAGTTTTTTCATTGCTTGTCCTTTTATCTTCAAAAATGAGCAAATGTTGCTCTGTTGATTGAAATGTAGAATTATTTATCTGATTTATCCGAAACCTTTTTGTAATTAAACAGCACTGTCTGCTTAATCGCGATAGCGAAAAGCGGCAGGGTGGCGGCCATCAGTAGTGGGTATAGATAGCTATTCTCGGGCAGAGTGTTGGGCATTAGTGCACCGGGGCCTGCAATCAAGAGAGTGATGGCCATATTGATGCCGGCGAGTAGATTGGCCTTTTGCAATACTTTCTCTTTGGTCATCAGAGCCGCCAGAAGCATAGTAGCCGAGACAGCGACTGCGATGATCTGAGTGTAGAGTTCGCCATGTTCCATTCGGCGCAGTAACTCAAACAGTGCAAATAGCCCTATTAGCCAGCGCCCCCAGGCAGGACGTTGCCAATGCTGATTGCGAGTACTAACTAACATAACGCTGGCCAGCAACGGTAAGGCTGCATAATAAGCCAGATTAGCGAATATCCGCTGCAGGGTTTCAATATCGCTTCCGGTTTGATTGAGCAGTAGCTCAGCTAACGCGGAAAGGGCGATAAAGAGGGCAGATAAAGCGCCCGCCTGCAGGGTTGCCCGGGGCGCATCCGGTAGTCGTTGCGCACTCTTTTGTAGCTGTAAGGCTGCAAAGAGTGCGCCGATAAGCAGTGCGCCTAATGCCAGATTGAGCAATCGATTTACTCCGCGGCTAGCTTGGCAAATACCCGGCCAGCTGCTTCGATGGTGGCGTTGATATCATCTTCCGTATGGGCCTGAGACATAAAGCCTGCTTCAAAGGCAGAAGGCGCCAGATAGATACCCTCTTCCAGCATGCCGTGGAAGAAACGGCCAAACTTATCGGCATCGCACTTCATCACCTGGTCAAAACAGGTAACCTCTTTTTGCTCAGTAAAGAACAGACCGAACATGCCGCCCACCTGATTGGTGGTGAAAGGTACGCCGTGACGCAGTGCCATCGCTTCGAAACCCTGAGCCAGTAGTTCAGCTTTCGCGCTGAGCTTCTCGTGGAACCCGTCTTCTTCAAGGGCGTTAAGCATGGCTAAGCCGGCGGCCATCGCCAGCGGATTACCCGACAGCGTACCAGCCTGGTAGACCGGCCCCAGCGGAGCAATATACTCCATGATCTCCCGTTTGCCACCGAACGCGCCTACCGGCAGCCCTCCGCCGATAACTTTGCCCAGGGTGGTCAGGTCCGGGATTACGCCGTAATGGCCCTGTGCGCCGGTCAGAGAGACCCGAAAGCCAGTCATTACTTCATCCAGAATCAGTACGGTGCCGTACTCATCACAAATCTCGCGTAGCCCTTGAAGAAAGCCAGGTACCGGTGGAATGCAGTTCATGTTGCCGGCGACTGGCTCAACGATGATGCAGGCGATATCGGAACCCGCTTCAGCAAACGCCTGACGGACATTGTCTAAATCGTTGTAAGTCAGGGTGATCGTATGTTCTGCCAGACTGGCAGGTACACCCGGAGAGCTTGGTTCACCCAAGGTCAGCATGCCAGAACCAGCTTTTACCAACAGAGAGTCAGAGTGACCGTGGTAGCAGCCTTCGAATTTAACAATTTTGTCTCGATTGGTGTAACCCCGCGCCAGACGAATCGCGCTCATGGTTGCTTCTGTACCAGAGTTCACCATCCGTACCAGGTCCATACCTGGCATCATATCGCAGACCTTATCGGCCATCTCTATCTCAATGGCGGTGGGGGCACCGAAGCCAAGACCTGAGTCCATTACGCCCCGTACCGCATCCATCACGGCTGGATGTGCATGGCCCAGAATCATTGGGCCCCATGAGCCTATATAGTCGATATAGCGCTTATCATCTTCGTCAAACAGGTAGGCCGCTTCACCCCGTTTAAAGAAGATAGGCGTGCCGCCCACCCCTTTAAAGGCACGTACCGGTGAGTTAACACCACCTGGAATATGGCGTTGTGCGGCTTGAAATAAAGATTTTGAACGGGACATGTTGGGCTCTCTTAAATTCGTATCGTAAGCGGATCAGTTGAATAGGCAGTCAAACTGTCCGGCCTGGGCGCAAATATCATCATTGGAAAACAGGCTGTGTATCACAGCGATCATATTAGCTCCGGCGGTAATTACCTGAGCAGCATTATCCATATTAATGCCGCCAATCGCTACTACCGGGATGGGTAGCGTTGATCTGGCTTCACCGAGCAGGCTTATTGGTGCAGGCGTAGCGTCGGGCTTAGTGCTGGAACGGAAGAAGGCGCCAAAGGCGACATAGTCAGCGGTTTGTTTATGGGCGCTGATCGCCAGCTCCAGTGAACTATGGCAGGTGTTACCGATAATCGCGGTAAGTCCCAGGTAGTCGCGGGCCAGGCTTACATTCCCGTCACTCTGGCCCAAGTGAACACCCTGGGCGCCACTGGCTTTGGCTAATTCAATATCGTCGTTGATCAGCAGTGGCCGCTGGAACTGATTACAGAGGTCTGCCAGTGCTTTTGCCTGCGTTAGTCTTCGACTGTGATTAGCTGACTTATCACGGTATTGAATGATGTTAGCCCCGCCCCGCAGGGCTTGTTCGACCTGATATAGCATTGAATCTGTTGTGGGCATCAGGGTGCTATCGGTGATGGCGTAGAGGCCCTGCAATTGGAGTTCTTTCATAGGATTTTTTCAAATGGCCTTTAAACTGCCTTCAGACTGATATTACTGGCTGTTGTTTTGGGTGTAAAAATGTTCTACCTGATCCCGGGTAATAATACCGGCGACCTCTTTGTTGTGCTGTTCAATGTAAAGAGCATCCAAACGATTATGGTTCATCAGATCAAGGGCTTCTTTGAGTGTTGCCTGTATGGGGATCGGGGCAATATCTTTACGTACTGCTGGCACCTCTGTCAGATCTATCTCAAGCGCTGGATTAAAACCATCCCGTTCAGATATCCGTTCTATAAAGTATTCAAGATCAGGGGGGAATAAAATAAATCGGGGAACTGTTTTCTTATCTTCGAGAATCAACCATTCGGGTCGTTGCTCAAGGATCTTAATAGCTGATTCGCAGTTAACCATTGTATTGCAGCGAACGTAGCTGGAGCACATTACACTGGCTACCCCCAACCGGGAAAGCGCTTGAGTGATAGGTTCCTGACGATAATCCAGCCCCTGGGCTTTTAACGACGTCAGAAAAATTGAGGGTTGATTGAAAAAATACCGAACGGTGGTACTGGCGACGACGATGGCGATCATCCCGGGGAAAATGATATTGGGATTACCTGTCAGCTCCAGTAAAGCAATGAGTGCAGCCAGGGGGGCGTTTAATACTGCGCCCATCATTGCTCCCATACCCAGCATGGCGTAGAAGCCGACGCCGGAGTTTGTCTCGCCGGTAAAGTGAGCAACCAGCACGGCAAAGGCTGCTCCGGCGATGGCTCCGATATAAATAGTCGGGCCAATCAGACCGCCGGGAAGGCCTAAACCAAGCACGATGGGCGTTAGTAGCCACTTGGTGAGTAGCAGGCCAAGCAGTAACGTTAGCCCGGCACTCCCCTGTAGCACTTCAGAAAGGGTGTCATAGCCCAACCCCATTACCTGAGGGTACCAGATAGCGACAGTACCGGTGAGGACTCCGGCAATTAACAATTTAACGCCCAGGGATAAACTGGTAATTTTCTGGGTTAGAATCATGATGCGTATGAAGCCCGCCGCCAGCAAGGCACAGAAAATTCCGAGTAAAACCACAAAGGGAATCTCAGCCAGAGACTGGATCTGCAGGGCTGGAATAGTAAAAAGGGATTCATCACCATAGGTGACTCTAATTAAGAGAGCAGCAGTCACTGAAGCCACCAGTACCGGCGTAAAGCCAATAACGGTGTACTCCATCAGGATTACTTCCATTGCAAAAATAACCCCGGCCAGTGGGGTATTGAAGGCGGCAGAAATTGCAGCAGCGACACCGCAACCGACTAATAATCGCAGGGAGTTATTGGGCAGTTTCAGCGTTTGGCCCACCAGGCTGCCGCAGGCAGCGCCTAAGTGAATTGCCGGCCCTTCACGACCAACCGACTGACCGCTAATGATGGCAATAGCGGCGCCGAAAAACTGTACCAGCATGTTTTTAGCAGGGAGGTGGCCCTGATGGTAGCTAAGACGCTCTAATACATGAACGACACCGACTTTGCGGGTGGAAGGCAGTAGCTTCCAAAATAATAAAAATGTGGCAATGCTTCCGGCTATCGGCAGAGCAAAACGTAACCAGAGCGGCAGTCCTTCAAAATTTTCGCTGTTATTATCGGGCAGCCAGGTTTCCAGTGGCAATTCGATGATCAGTCGAAAAGCCAGAATCACTAATCCGGTAGCCAGTCCGGAGAGTATCCCCAGTAGAACTAACTGTGGCAGTGCCTCCTGATGGGCCAGGCGGTTACGAAAATGGTTGAATGATAGAGAGTCTTTGAACATTTATACTCTGATTCGCCTGTTTTAATGCCACTTTTATAGTGTCGCAATAGTAATGCCCTTCAAGGGTTTGTATCATACGCAGGCTAAATAGAAAACTGTAGAAACAATTGTGAGGTCAAAGTGATCAAAGTAGGTATCGTAGGCGGCACCGGTTATACCGGCGTAGAGCTGCTCAGACTGTTGGCAAACCATTCTGGCGTATCGGTTGAGGTGATTACCTCCCGTTCTGAAGAAGGCGTGCGAATTGATGATATGTACCCGAATCTTCGAGGTCACTATGATCTGCAGTTTACTGTGCCTGATGTTGATGCGTTATCTGAGTGTGATGCTGTTTTCTTTGCGACTCCCCATGGTGTGGCGATGAAGATGGCACCGGCACTGGTGGAACGGGGCGTGAAAGTGATTGATCTGGGGGCGGACTTCCGGATTAAAGATCTGGAGCTCTGGTCGCAGTGGTACGGCATGGAGCACAGCAGCCCCGAACTGGCAGCTAAAGCGGTATATGGATTGCCGGAAGTCAATCGTGAGGCGATCAAAGGCGCGCAGATGATCGCTTGCCCGGGGTGCTACCCAACGGCGACCCAGCTGGGCTTTTTACCACTGGTAGAAAATAGCCTGATTGATCACCGTCGCCTGATCGCCGATGTAAAGTCCGGCGTCAGTGGTGCCGGCCGTGGCGCGAATGTAGGTTCGCTGCTGTGCGAAAGCAGTGAAAGCATGAAAGCCTACGCGGTAGCAGGTCATCGTCACTTACCTGAAATCAAACAGGGTTTGAGTGAAGCGGCTGGCCGCCCGGTCGGGCTGACCTTTGTGCCGCATTTGACGCCGATGATTAGGGGTATTCACGCGACGCTTTATGGCAAACTGAAAGATCCGGTTGATGGCCTGCAGGAGCTGTTTGAAGCACGTTATGCTAACGAGCCGTTCGTTGATGTGATGCCCGCCGGGAGTCTGCCGGAAACCCGCAGTGTGAAAGGTGCCAATATGTGTCGTATCAGCGTATTCCGTCCACAAAATGACGATACGGTGGTAGTGCTATCCGTTATTGATAATCTGGTGAAAGGCGCCGCAGGACAAGCGATTCAGAATCTGAATATTATGTTTGGGCTTGATGAGGCCGAGGGGCTGCGTCATGTTGGCATGATGCCATAATAGAGTGCTATCAATACTTGACTAAATTGCTTGGTTAAATAGATAATACGCTATTGGTATGTATGAGAGATGTAGGTGGAACAGATATGACAGAGACGACTGACCAGCAGCTGACGATGGTTTTTTCCGACTCAGCAGCGGCTAAGGTAAAAACTCTGATCGAAGAGGACCAGAACGATAACCTGAAACTACGGGTATATATTACCGGTGGGGGTTGTGCGGGCTTCTCTTATGGCTTCACCTTCGATGAGGCGGTCGCAGATGATGATACGCTGTTCGAGAATGATGGCGTGAACATGGTGGTCGATCCAATGAGTTACCAGTATCTGGTAGGCTCGGTGGTGGATTATAAAGAGGGTTTGCAGGGTTCACAGTTTGTGATCAACAACCCTAATGCTACTACGACTTGTGGTTGTGGCTCTTCATTTTCTATCTGATTAAAAACTATTGCGACTTGGCTATAGGGCGTTAAAAATTTCATCAAAATGCTCATTTACAACTGTAATACCACAGGGGCACAATGACTGCGCTTTTTCACAAATTTTTGCCTTCTCTAGCCTACGCTCATTCCGTTTTTACAATATTTCAAAAGCCAGCTATATGCTGGCTTTTTTGTGTCTGCTATTGGCTATGATTATTGGCCCCAGTAGATTGCGCCTAGTGGTCTGAAACCTTTAGCCCCGGTAACCTCCGGGACGTTTCCATTTTCCCGGTTAAGGCTGCGATAGGCGAGCCAGGCAAAGGCGGCTGCTTCTACCCAGTCCGGGTCGAGTCCCAGTTCTGCGGTATCACTCAGATAATGGGGTTGAAGCAAAGAGCTTAGTCGGGCTCTTAGTTGACGGTTGTGACTGCCGCCGCCGCAGAGGTAGATCTGCAGATCATCCAACTGATGAGAGTTGATAGCCTCTGCGATGGTAATGGCAGTGAGTTCCAGTAGCGTTGCCTGTACATCTTCCGGCTGTGGTTCGCTGGTCAGTGAGCTGAGTATCTGTTCAATCCAGTGGCTATTAAACAGCTCCCGGCCGGTGCTTTTGGGAGGAGCTTCACTGAAAAAGGGTAGCGCGAGTAGCTTAGTTAACAGCTCCGGTACAACGTTACCGCTGTTCGCCCACTCGCCATCGGTATCGTAGCTTTTTTGCTGATGTTGTTGTACCCAGCTATCCATCAGGACATTGCCCGGACCGGTATCATAGCCGAGTATGGGCTTTGTTGGGTCTGCTTCAAGAATTGTCAGGTTTGCCATGCCGCCAATATTAACCAGTATTCGATTCTTGTCGGCATGGCGGAAAAGGGCATGGTGAAATGCCGGTACTAGTGGAGCACCCTGACCACCGGCGGCCATGTCCCGACGACGAAAGTCCGCCACTGTGGTAATCCCGGTGAATTCTGCAACGCTGTTAGGGTCGCCAATCTGGAGTGTAAAGTATGCGTCCGGGCGATGGCGGATAGTTTGCCCGTGGCTGCCAATTGCAGCGATCTGATCAGGATTAAGGCCATGATGCTGCATTAGCTTATTGGCCGCTGAAGCAAATAGTTTACCCAGTTCAAGGTCAAGGCGTCCCAGTTGTTCTATTTCGTTATCACCGGGTGTAAATAGCGCCCGGATTTTGCCATCGATTGTCTGGGGAATGGGTTCGCTGTGACAGGCGAGCAATTCAAAGCTTGGCTCGAACCGGACCGCAACGGCGTCAATACTGTCGAGGCTGGTACCGGACATTAATCCAATATAGATTTGAGCGCTCATTAACTTCCCTTGCTAACGTTCTTGAATTTCTCAGTTAGAGGCAGAGGCCAGCTGAGTCGCTTTGAATTGTTCCAGCTGAGCCAGTGATTCTTTAGCCGCAGCGAAGAAGTTCTCTTTTTCGGCTTTGGCTATGGGAGCAGCGTGGGGCAGCTTAACCGTTTGTGGATTTTTATGAACACCATTGAGGCGGAATTCATAATGCAGGTGTGGGCCGGAAGCGAGTCCGGTCTGTCCAACGTAGCCGATGACATCGCCCTGACTCACTCTGCTCCCGCGTTTCTGGCCGCGACGATAGTTGTTCATATGGCCATATAACGTGGTGATATTGCCGCCGTGCTGCACAATGACAGCTTTGCCGTAGCCGCCTTTAGTGCCCCGCCAGATAATTTTTCCATCGCCTGCTGCTTTAATAGGGGTGCCGGTACGGGCTGCATAATCGGTGCCTTTATGGGCGCGGGTCAGCCCCAGAACCGGGTGCTTACGGCGGTTTTTAAAGCTGGAGCTGATCCGGGCAAAACTCACAGGGCTGCGCAGGAATGCCTTGCGCATACTGTCACCTTCAGGTGTGTAGTAACTGCTGTCACCCTGGCTATCGGTATAGCGAACGGCGGTATAGGTTTCACCCTGATTGATAAACTGGGCTGAGAGAATGTTGCCTTCGCCGATCAGCTTGCCATCGAGATATTTCTCTTCATACACAAGATTGAAACGGTCGCCCTGGCGCAGATCCAGCACAAAATCGATGTCCCAGCCAAAAACAGCGGCCAGCTCCATAATCATTTTATCGGATAATCCTGCCTGAGAGGCGTCGTAGAACAGAGAGTTATCGATACTGCCTTCGGCGAAGCGTGGCGAAATGTCCGGTTGTTTCGCTATGCTTTCTACGTCGTATCCCTGGTCCGTTGCTGTGACCAGAGAGCTTTCCAGCTGGTTACGGATATGCTGTAGTTTTTTAAACTGACCCTTTTCGATTACAAAGCGGATGGTCTGACCCGGATAGATCCGTTTGAGCGTGTCGGTGCCTTTGACCGCATCACTGACCAGAAATGCATCCCGATTGGTGAGTCCGGCGCGTTTGAAGATAGAGGTCAGAGTGTCGCCGCTACGAACTTTGAAGTCCTGCCACGTTTCAGTGATCTCTGGCGCGGCCTGTGGTTGAGTCTGCTGCTCAGTTTTCAGTGTCGCCTGTTCTGGTTGTTTTACAGATTCAGTAATGGACTGCTTGGCAGCTCCGGGCTGGGTGGGTAGCAGCATCGCAATCTGGTTACGGTTGGCTGTCGTAACAACGCTTTGCCCCGTTGTTCCAGTCTCGGGAAGGACTGACGCTGGCGCATCTGAAGATGGCATAAGCATCGAAGTCAGGCCGACAATGACGCAGCAGATAGCTACCGCTATCAGATGAGTCGCTGGAAGATGCTGTTTTAACCGTTCAATCAGAACCACGGCTTGTTACCTCAGTAATACTAAAAATTCTCAGGATTATACCGGAAGCTGTCACAGAATCTAAATATTCACTTGTTATCGGCGTAAATCGCTGCATATTGAGGGATAAGTCAATAAAAGTACGCTATCTGGAGACAAAACTGTCTTCAGGTAGGGCCATGTTTTCCAGTGAGTCGATTTTAATAGGTCGTTTATATGCAGTGATTTTTATGAAGAGACTGTTAATAAGCGACTTTTATGAGGCGGTATTGTGCTGCAGGCTGTAAGTAAGGAAGGTGTGAATAAGTCCCATGTGTTCTCTGCGGGTAATAGAACGGTCAGGTGCACGAAAGACAGCACTGTGAAATGTCTGGACCTTTTCAAGCAGTCTGACAAAGCTGATGGCCGTTCTAGTTCCCGCCCTTCGGGGCATTCAGAGAAACAGGATCTCTGTGTTAACAATTTTCGACGTACAACCAGTATGTCTGTAATTGTTGCCTTGACCTCCAGTTTCTCTGAATGCCAGAGGCGCAAGGACTTGTTCGCACCTTCCCTAAGCGTTTGCATCATAGGTTTGTGGGATTAAAGGCGTAAGGGTAGAATACGGCCCCAAACTATTTATGACTTAACTTACTACATACAGATGAAAGGTTGTTAGAAGGCAATGACAGACAAAACACTGCTACAGGATCTCAATGCGCGCGGACTAATCGCGCAGATGACCAGCGAAGAAGAGCTGGAACAACACCTGGCTGAAGGTTCTGTCACCCTTTATTGTGGCTTTGATCCCACCGCTGACAGCCTGCATATCGGTTCACTGGTGCCACTGCTGGCGCTGAAACGCTTTCAGCAAGCTGGCCATAAACCGTTGGCTTTGGTGGGCGGTGCAACCGGCCTGATCGGCGATCCAAGCTTCAAGGCTCAGGAACGCAAACTTAATGACGACAGCACTGTTGCCAACTGGGTGGAAAAACTCAAAGGTCAGGTAAGCCAGTTTATCGATTTTGACAGCGGTGATAACAGCGCGGAAGTGGTAAATAATCTGGACTGGACCCGTGATCTGGATGTGCTGACATTCCTGCGGGATGTCGGTAAGCACTTCTCGGTTAATCAGATGATCGCTAAAGAGTCGGTAAAACAGCGTATTGACCGTGAAGGTGAGGGCATCTCCTTTACTGAATTTACCTATATGATTCTGCAATCATTCGACTACCAGCAGCTGAACGCTAGTCATAATTGTACGCTGCAGATCGGTGGATCTGACCAGTGGGGTAATATTACCGGCGGTACTGAGCTGACGCGCCGTATGAATGGGAATAAAGCCTTTGGTCTGACGTTGCCACTGATTACTAAGTCTGATGGTACTAAGTTTGGTAAGACAGAGTCCGGGACTATTTGGCTGTCGCCTAACAAAACTTCCCCTTACGCTTTCTACCAGTTCTGGCTGCAAACGGCGGATGCTGATGCCTACCTATTCCTGAAATACTTTACTTTCCTCTCGGTAGAAGAGATTGATGGGTTAGAAAAGGCGGATGCAGCGCGTGACGGACGTCCCGAAGCTCAGTCTGTACTCGCCCGTGAGGTGACTCGTCTGGTGCATGGCGAAGAGGGTTTAACGGCGGCGATGCGGATCACCGATGCGCTGTTTAGTGGAAACTTGTCTGATTTGAGCGAAGCTGACTTCGAACAGTTGCAACTGGATGGTTTGCCATCATCCAGTCTGGCCGATGCCGACCTGGCTGAAACACCCCTGACAACTTTGTTGAGTGAAGCTGGCATGGCGAACTCAGGTAAGCAAATAAAGGATGCGCTACAACGCAACGCTGTAATTGTTAATGGTGCTGAGAAGGGCATGGATGACAATATGAAAGCGGCAGAAGTCTTTGCCTCTGAGAATGGTACTTACGGTCGTTTCTTCTTAGTTAAATTGGGTAAGAAGAAGCATCATTTGTTTGTGATCTGATTCAGGCCTTTTTCAGCATAAAAAAACGCGCGGTCTTCTCTTTTTGAAAGAACAGGACCGCGCGTTTTTTTGTGGAATTTGGCTGGCTTAATAAAGCGCTTGCTCGTCTCGCACCAAGTCTTTAAGCATTTCCAGAAATAGCGTGTCTGCTTCGCTGTGCTCTACGGGTATTTTAACGCTGGTGGTGGCAGATAACTCATCAGCAATTTTCACATTGGCGTGCTCATCCTGAAGATGTTTACGCGCTATTTCCAAGGCTGCCGCACAGATTTCTGGTTCCTCGAATATTTTGCGCAACACCGAAACCAGCTCATCTATGGCTCGTTCCTTGTTTTTTATTGTAGCAGTGCTCATGCAACGATCTCCGACTGAAAATGACAAATACTTTGGATTCACTATAGCACTGTCATAACCTCATCTGCAGCTAT
>JAIBDA010000087.1 GCA_024679635.1 Amphritea sp.
ACACTCAAGCCCCAGCTTTCAGCCCGTTGCTGGCTGGCCTGTCGGAAGCGTTCACGAACCTCAGTTCCCGCAGGTTTGGTCAGGTAAAATAGCAGCGTACTGGCTTTTTCAGGGCTCAGATTTTGTTCTTCTCCCCAGCTCTGCATAAACGCTACCAGAGTATTATCACTCTTGTCTTCCAACGCCACAGGGACTTCTAACGAGAGATCTTCCCCGGCACGAACACGGCGACAGATAACCTGATAGTTATAACGAAAGTCTGGAAAAATACGCTCTTCATTTTCACTGCGCAGGCGGAACCAGCCAGTAGCTTTACCCGCATGATAAAGCGCTACATGAGTCCAGTCATGCTGTGTTGGATGGTCGGCGTAGCGGCAAACCTCTTCGTAGGCAATTCTCGCCGGAGGCAGTCCGAAGTCGCCACTTTGTTCATTGAGGATGGTCAGAAATTCAGAGATGGTTGGCATCCACGCCAGGGTTTCTTTACAGCGATTAATCGCTGACACCATTTCCGCTTCACCATAGCCCTGAATACTCAGAGCCCATTCGCGTTTAGCGATACGAATTTCATCCTGAGTTTCAAAACAACTCTTAAACTTATGCCCATAAATCGCCATAAAACGGGCAAAAATCATATTAACCAGAGTTTTAGTTTCAGTGGTAATGATTGCCGCTTCAGCCGCAGCGTCAGGACTACCAGTCGGTGTCCTTGATGTCCATGATGGCTGCGGTAACCCGCTTGCGCTTTTCCCTATTATCTGGCCGGGCGTTTTCATGGCTTACACCTTTATTAGTACCTGCGTCTGCCCGCTTTTTACGAGCATCACGTGTCTGTTTATTAACCCACTCCCGCTTTACCCAAGCAAGAAATTTCTGATCCCAATTCGACTCTTTGCGGTCTTTATCCAGCCAATAGAGCACAAATTCATCCAGCAACTGGTCAGCAAAGTCAGCAGGAATACTGTGACGGGGCAGCATATCTAACAGCGTCTGAGAGGGACGCCAACCCAGAAACATTGCATGCAGTTTCTGATTCTTCTTCTCAATTTCATTCAATCGTGTCGCAAAATCATTTTCCGATGTTGTCTCACAACTGGGCGTAATCTGACGACTTTTTGACCAGCCAATACTGCCGCCAAAGGTTGGCGCCGGGCCTAATTTTCTAGGTTGTGCCTGGTGTACCCGACGACTGATTTCACTCCGTTCCGGTGGCTGCTCGACTACTTGCAGGTCCTGAACGATGACAGGTGCGATATGCTCAGGCACATGGGTTCCATCCTGAGTATAGCCTTGTGAAGCCCCCTGGTATTCAGCCGCCGTTTGCGTGCTGACAAGGGTGACTTTTATCGCACCACCGTGACCAAAGGACGCATGGACATACCCCTGTGTAACCAGACTATTAGTCACTATGGCCAGCTGATCTTCATCCCAGAAGTTCGCCAGCGCTAACCACTCATCTCGGCTAAGCACCGCGGAAGGCTGGCCGGACCGGTCTGGCAGGCCATGCAGCTGAATATACTCATGATACAACGCCAGAAGAATCGCTTCATCGGAGCCTACCGTACGAGCCAGAGAAGGGTAAAACAGTACGGGTTTTTCCGGAAAGCGGAAGCTCATATTGATTCCATAACATCAAACGTAAAAACTAAAGAGAACAAAGCCACCCAGTGAACCCATCAAAACATCTCAAAAAGTTTCGCTGGATCTACGAGGTGGCCCTCAACTCACATATATACAGATAGCTGATCAGCCGTCTTGTGCGAACTGCTCTACTGCACGCAGTACATCACGGCGACTGATCTGGCCGATCAGTTTACCATTTTTTACTACCGGCAAGCGACGTCTTCCGTTGTTAATAAATTCTTCAGCCACAGAAATAATATCGGCATCATGGGCGATGGTGTAAACCTCAGGCGACATGTAATCACCAACCCGACCACCCATCTCTTCCTCATGATAGGTCAGCGTTAATATTGCTTTCAGGCAATCGGCCTCAGATAACAAGCCCACCAGCTCACCCTCCTTACTTATAACAGGAGCACCGGTGATACGGTATTTAAGTAGTAAATTGATCGCTTCGAACAGATCAGTTTCAGGGGTAAAGGTTATCAGCTTCTCAGCCATGTAATCGCTGGCTTTAACAGATCGCAGCATTGAGCATCCTCCAAACGGACATCAGGTAGTATCGCAGGCCTGCAGGCCCTGTTTGTGTATCATCTTAGCCCAGGAAAGCGGCACAAAACACTGTCCGAGATCTATCAATTAGGCGTACAAGGGTTTATTAGTTAAAAACCACGGTTTTATTCCCATGTACCAACACCCGGTCATCAAGATGCCAGCGCAATCCACGGGACAAAACAGTTTTCTCAACATCCTTACCCAAACGAACCATCTCTTCAGGCTGGTCCCGGTGACTAACGCGCACCACATCCTGATCGATGATCGGCCCGGCATCCAGCTCTTCCGTCACATAGTGACAGGTGGCACCGATAAGCTTCACGCCTCGATCATGGGCCTGATGATAAGGCTTTGCACCGGCAAAAGAGGGCAAAAAACTATGGTGTATATTGATGATTTTATGTCGATATAGATCGCAAACACTGCTCGGCAAAATCTGCATATAGCGCGCCAGCACAATAGTTTCTGCCTGATGCTCTACGATCAGCTGGTGTACTTTATCAAAGTGAGGCTGCTTATCCTCTTTATCCACAGGCACATGGTAATAAGGAATCCCGTGCCATTCCACCATGCTGCGCAGGTCATCATGGTTAGAGATCACACAAGGGATCTCACAATCCAGTTCACCTTCATGGTAACGGTATAGTAAGTCAGCCAGACAATGGGAGTCTTTACTTGCCATCAACACCACTTTTTTAGGCGTTTCAGAATCAGTTATTTCCCACTGCATATTAAATGACTGGGCAATAGGCGTGAACTGCTCGATCAACTGTTCACGACTAAAACTCACCGAGGCAGAGACGATCTCTACCCGCATAAAAAACCAGCCGTTTGAGCTATCGGAGTGCTGATTAGCGTCAGCAATAGAGCCGCCATGACTGGAGATAAAATTACTTACCATTGCAACAATGCCCAAGCGATCCGGGCAAGCCAATACCAGTCTGAATCTGCGTTCCATGATGCCCTTCTTTTTCTGTCTGTAAACTAAGTGGCAACATTCTATCAGCTCTCAGGTTTCACGCCACCTGTCTTATTCTGAAGCCCCGGAATCAGGGAAGCTGCAAATATATCCTTTGCGTCTTAGCCCCCCCTCTGGGTACTCAGATCATATACAGGCCCTAATGATCTCTGCTATAACCAAGGTAAGCTCTAACCAATAAGAAGCGAAAGCAGCCAGGCAAACGCCTGGGTAGGGAGCACAGCTGATATGATTTCAACCCCCGAACGAGCGACAACACTGCAGGCACGGAGACTGGGAATTGATACCCGTCAGGAGCCAATCATCTACCTACGGGCAGACAGCCCGGTCTGCCGTTCAGAAGGATTCTCCGCTCTATCCCGGGTATTAGTACATACCGAACACAATAAGATCATCGCAACACTGAATATAATTACCGGAGAGATGCTTCGCCGTGGGCAGATTGGTTTTTCTGAATCCGCCTGGCATCGGCTCCATCTGAACACCGACGATAACGTTTGGTTATCTCACCCAAGACCCGTACAGTCACTCTCCCATGTACGCTCAAAAGTTTACGGACACCAGCTCAATAAGCAGCAATTTCAGGAAATCATCAACGATATCGTCGACGGTCGCTATGCTGATGTTCATATCGCCGCTTTCATTACTGCCTGTGGTGACGACAAGCTCAACGACACCGAGATAACTGCGCTAACCCAGGCGATGATCGATTCGGGTAGCCGTATCGACTGGGAACAGCCCCTGGTTATTGATAAGCACTGCGTTGGGGGGCTGCCAGGTAATCGCACCACCCCTATTGTTGTCTCTATCCTGGCCGCCAGCGGCCTGACCATGCCGAAAACATCATCCCGGGCGATTACCTCGCCAGCCGGCACCGCTGACACCATGGAGACTATGACCGACGTCAGCCTGACACTGGAACAGATGAAACAGGTGGTCAAACAGGAAGGCGCCTGTCTCGCCTGGGGTGGTTCAGTACGATTAAGCCCCTCCGATGACATTCTTATACAGGTTGAACGGGCGCTGGATATTGATAGCGAAGGCCAGTTGATCGCCTCAGTACTCTCGAAAAAAATAGCCGCAGGGGCAACCCATGTGCTTATAGATATCCCGGTCGGCCCGACAGCAAAGGTGAGATCTCAGGAAGCCGCAGATAAACTGGCAAACTCTTTTATGACTGTCAGTGAACGACTGGGAATCAAGGTTCAGATTCTCTATACCGACGGTAGCCAACCGGTCGGCAACGGCATCGGCCCGACGCTTGAGGCTAAAGACGTCATGGCGGTATTACAAAATGACACCGATGCTCCCCAGGACCTGAAACAGCGAGCGCTGACCATGGCAGGTGCCATGTTAGAGATGTCGGGTACCGTAACTGCAGAAACAGGCATAGAGAAAGCCACGACTATTCTGGAAACAGGGCTGGCATGGAAAAAATTCGCGGCTATCTGTAACGCTCAGGGCGGCATAAAACAGCCCGGTGAAGCCCCCTACCTGTTTAAGCTCATGGCTGAAGAAAAAGGTTATGTTGCGTCGATTGATAACCGTCTTCTGGCGCAGGTAGCCAAGTTGGCCGGCGCCCCTATGGACCTGACAGCAGGCGTCGAAATACACGCCAAGCTCGATCAACTGGTTCATCCTCAAGACCCATTATTCACTATCCACGCTGAAAGCTCTGGCGAACTCAACTATGCGGTCGACTTTTTAGAAAGTCATCCGGAGATTATCTGCCTGACCACTGAGGTATCTGATACATGAAAACTATTCTGATCAATCTGGAATCTGATCCTGTTCTGGAAGCCCAGTTATGCGATGAACTCGGCGCCCGCAGAGGGGAACTGGAACTTCGCCGCTTTCCGGATCAGGAGACCTATCTGCGGGTTATAACCGAATGCGAAGACCGCAATGTAGTAATTCTGTGTAACCTTTATCAGCCCGATAACAAAATCCTCAGGCTCCTGCTGCTGGCCACTACACTGCGCGAGATGGGGGCAAAAAAGATCGGGCTAATCACCCCCTACCTGGCCTACATGCGTCAGGATAAGCAGTTTCATGATGGCGAATCTGTTAGCTCCCGCCCCTTTGCCAAACTGATCTCCGAACATCTCGACTTTCTGGTCACCGTCGACCCACACCTACACCGTTACAAAAAACTTGATGAAATCTACAATATTCCTTCCAGCGTGGTACATGCCGCACCACTGATTGCCAGCTGGATCAAAGAACATATTCAAAACCCACTGCTAATCGGCCCCGATAGCGAAAGCGAACAGTGGGTTTCTGAGGTTGCTAAACTCGCTGACGCTCCCTTCCAGGTACTCAGTAAAACCCGGCTGGGGGACTATGATGTAGAGGTCACTCTGCCGGACGTCGAACGCTGGCTAAACCATACGCCGGTACTGGTCGATGACATTATCTCCAGTGGTCGCACCATGATGGAAACGGTCATCCATTTGAAAG
>JAIBDA010000136.1 GCA_024679635.1 Amphritea sp.
AAACCTCCAGCCAGTTCTGCGGTTTTAGGTAGAAGTCATAAAGCTCGGCTTCTTTAGAGCCCGGCTCCGGTTTCCAGTCATACCCCCAGCGAACCTCCGGGGGCAGCGACATCAGAATAGACTCTGTACGGCCACCGGATTGCAGGCCAAACAATGTTCCCCGGTCAAACACCAGATTAAACTCGACGTAGCGACCGCGGCGATTCAGCTGGAAATCACGTTCAGTCTCACCGTATTCAGTATCTTTTCGTTTCTCAACAATCGGACAGTAAGCTGGCGCATAGGCATCACCGATAGAGCGCATCAGCGCAAAACAGTGATCGAAGTCAGGTTCATTCAGATCATCGAAGAACAAACCACCAACACCGCGGGGCTCATCACGATGCTTAAGGTAAAAGTATTCATCACACCAGGCTTTATAACGGCTATAAACATCATCACCAAAAGGATCACAGGCATCTTTAGCTGCCTGATGCCACGCCCGACAATCATCTTTATTGCCATAATAGGGGGTCAGGTCAAAGCCACCACCAAACCACCAGACTGGATCTTCTCCCTCTTTTTCAGCAATGAAGAAGCGAACATTCGCATGAGAAGTGGGTACATAAGGGTTATGCGGATGAATCACCAATGACACACCCATCGCCTGAAAAGTCCGGCCCGCTAACTCAGGGCGGTGAGCCGTCGCCGATGCGGGGAGTTTATCGCCAAATACATGGGAGAAATTCACCCCTCCTTTTTCGATCACAGCACCGTTAGCTAAGACCCGGGTACGGCCTCCGCCGCCCCCTTCTCGCAGCCAGCTGTCTTCGATAAACCGAGCGTCCCCCTCTACCGCCTCCAGCTGTGCACAAACGCTGTCTTGCAGGTTCAGCAGATACTCTTTTACCGCATTAATATCCGGTGCTGTCATTTTTATCACCTTTAAATTTCTCTGTGATTAGTAATCACTAACTGTGCTGATTTTAACTTCTTACCGGTTTATGACTGTCCAGACGATAAATTTTTGTCGGTCGACTCAGCTTACCAAGCTCACCAGGCACGATAACATCCACTTTATCCTTGAAGTGAATACTTACTTTCATCTTATCTCTTGCGGGGTGTTTATCTGAGAAATTTGCCGATGTAGAGACAATCATTGAACCAAAGGCATCACACAAGCTTTTTACCTGATAGTGATCACTCACTCTCACGGCTACTGAGGGATGATTTCCTTTAACCCAGACGGGTATAAGATTACCGGGATCTGGCAGAATCCAGGTAACCGGACCGGGCCATGTCGCCTTGATTCTCTCTTGATCTTCGGGCGCAATATTGTCCAGTAGTGGTTGGACCTGCTGTATCGAGGACGCCACCAAAATCAGACCTTTATGCAGAGGCCGACGCTTTATTTTAAGCAACCGGTGGACCGCGGCTTCATTGAAAGGGTCGCAACCAAGGCCCCAAACCGCTTCAGTAGGATAGGCGATAACACCTCCAAGGTGCATCGCCCTGGCTGCCTGACGAATATGCCACCAGCCCATAGCGATCAGATTTCGCCGTTAGCCAGTTTTTCCTGTAGCGCATTATCTTTTGCGATAACCGCATCGGTGTTTGCCTGACGCTCTGCTTTGATACGTTCTGCCAGCTCTGGGTCTTGTACTGCAACGATCTGTGCTGCCAGGTAAGCCGCATTTTTCGCGCCCGCTTTACCAATAGCGACAGTTGCAACCGGAATTCCACCCGGCATCTGAACAGTAGAAAGCAGTGCATCAAGTCCATCCAAAGAGGATTCGATTGGCACGCCAATAACAGGTTTAGTGGTATTCGCAGCAACAGCTCCTGCAAGGTGAGCAGCCATACCTGCAGCACAGATAAACGCAATAGCGCCACGCTGATCTGCATCTTTTACGTAATCGTGTGTCTGAACCGGCGTACGGTGAGCAGAGCTAACTTTCATTTCGAAAGGAACATTTAGCCCACGCAGAATTTCAGCAGAAGCTTTCATAATCGGCAGGTCTGAGTCGGAACCCATCAAAATAGCAACAAATGGTTTAGTCATGATTTTCTTCAAAATTTGTAAAGTTAGTCGGGAAAACGTGGAAATTACTCTAAAACTGTACAACTTTCAACCACGAAAAAAGGCGGGTTTATACATCTCATCAACAGATTCAGATCAACCGCTGATAACCATCCGGTGTATTTTCGATATAGCCCGATAATTCCATTCCCACCAGCTGTGGCAATAAAGCAGAGGCAGCCTGGCCGGTCACTCCGATTAACTGCTCCAGAGTAATTAGCTGGTAGCCTATCTGTTCCAGCAGTTCAGCCTCATCATCCGATAGCTTTATCGATTCAGCCTCAACCTGGCGTTCATCATAACAGTAGCACCCTAACAAGCTGGCTAAAGGCTCAATAATCTGCGCACTGGTTTCCACCAGAATTGCCCCCTCGCGAATCAGGTCATGGCAACCATGACTCTGCGGATTATTCAACGCTCCCGGAAGGGCAAATACTTCACGCCCTTGTTCAAGCGCTAAACGGGCCGTTATTAATGAGCCACTTCGCTTGGCCGCCTCTATCACCAGGACCCCAGCGCTTAAACCACTGATAATACGATTACGCCGGGGGAAATTATAAGGCAACGGAGACATTGTTAAGGGATATTCGGAGACCAGCGCTCCGCCTTGCTCGACAATAGCTTCAGCCAGGTGTTTATGCTGTCGTGGGTAGATTTTGAGTAGACCGGAACCCAACACAGCAACAGTAGGTCTTGAAAGCTCCACAGCCGCCCCGTGAGCTGCGCCATCGACACCCCTGGCCAAACCACTAGTTATGGTCACTCCGGCCGCTGTCAGAGCACTGGCGAAGGACTTACTCAGCTCAATACCATTCCGACTGGCCGAACGACTGCCCACCACCGCTAATTGCGGCAGGTGCAGCACGCCAGGATCGCCACTGACATAGAGTAACAGAGGGGGGTCGGGGATCTCTTTTAACAGGGGAGGGTAATCGGGACAGTCGTAGCTGAGTAAATGGTTTTGCGGTTGTTGCAGCCAGCCCTCAATCGTTTTGAGGTACTCAGTGTCAGGCCACCCTCCCTGTTGATAAGCAAGAATGTGTCGGACAGTTTCAGGTCGAAGCTTAAGCGCCTTAAGAGAATCACTACTCAGCTTAAGCAACTCAACCGGGACGCATTGAGTTCGCTGCAGTAGTTTAAACAGAAGCCCGGGACCAATCCCGGGCAGTTCAGACAGGGCAATCCATTCCCTGAGGTGGTGAAGCATGGACACTCCCTGTCCTATGGACTTACATCAGCTGGGACTAGCTTGGGTT
>JAIBDA010000039.1 GCA_024679635.1 Amphritea sp.
GGCCCCATGTTGTGAAGGCCACAGTCGTGATGGGTAATAAATGCGGTTGTCATATGTGATCAGATTCTTTTATTTTTCTTAAGTTTACTGGATTACTACTCTGCCAGCGCTTATTCAAAAGTTGTAGATAATAGAGAATTTACTGTTAAGACCGTTGACATGGATCAGTATCTGTTTGCTAGAAGTCTATAAGATGGTTTTCACAGCATAGAACTGTATTTAGCACCGTGTGTTTCACCCTACACCCGGTGCTTTTTTTTGTCTTGAGAAAACTAAGCTCGTTTTGAGACGTTTTTCCTTTCTACTCAGGGGCCTGCCTTTTATACTTGATTTGATATAACTTTTTCAGGATAAGGTTGGCACGTGACCTCTTTTCGCAACAACGCAGGTGAAATACAAGTCGACTATGCAGATAAGCATGTATTGCTTATCGATAGCAGTGGCAATATGCGCTCGACTATTTACTACATGCTGCGCGAATTAGGTATCAATAATGTTAAAGCGATAACCATCAACGATAAAGTGATCCCTTTGATTGCTCAAAGTGATTTTGATGTGATTTTACTGGGACATAATTCAAGCGATAGCGTTACAGGCGTCCAGGTTCTGGAAGAAGCTCGCTACAGGGGGTATGTAAAACCCAGTGCCGCCTGGATCTGTATGACCAGTGATTCATCTCAAGAGGTCGTTTTACATGCGATAGATAGCCATCCTGATGACATTATTACCAAGCCTTTCTCAATCGAAGAACTTAAATATCGTTTAGATCAAATCATGCGCCGCAAACTAGCGCTTCGTCCTGTTGATCTGGCGATAGAGTCCGGAGCTACAAATCAGGCACTACAAATTTGCGAAGCTTTGATTGATCGGCAGCATCCGGAATATGATCATCTTCAGAAAATTAGAGGTTCTCTGCTTCTGGGTCTGGGGGATTATGATAAGGCTCGTGAGTTATTGGACGGAATATACTGGGAGTCCAGAGATAAGGAAGCGGGGCTTTATCTCTGTAAGGCATATTGTGGACTAGATGATCTTGCTGCTGCTGAACAGTTGTTACAAGAATTGATTCTTGATAATCCTTTGTTGATCGCTGCCTATGACTTGTTAGCTGAAGTTCATGAGAAAATGGGCGACCTTGTACAGGCCAGAGAGACTTTACGGTTGGCAACTAATCATGCTCCCCTGGGTATTCCGCGTCAGATGGAACTGGGGCGTGTAGCGCTGCAAACAAAAGAGGTTGATCTGGCCAAGGGAGCTTATCGGCGATCAATATCCCTGGGTCGTCATAGTTGTTATCGTTCTGCTGACCCTTACCTAAAGCTCGCTAACCTTCGTCGAATGGATATAAAGAGTAGCGATGAGGTAACCCGTGATCAGATCCAGAATGAGATAGACGGCTTACTAATCAGTACGCGTAAGCAGTTTCCTGCGGATACGGAGTCTGAAATCAGGGCCTTTCTTATTCGTAGTCAATTAGCCGAAGAGATGGGCAACCGGAAAGATAAAGAACAGTTTTTAAGAGACGCTAAGCTGATAAACAGACAGTTAGAAAATCCGGTTGATATTGATCGTGAACTACTGGTCTTGTCCGGAGACGCTCTGCCGTTGTTAGAGAAACCTGCACCTAAGGTGGAAGATAAAACGTCAACTGGAAAACAGCAAAATCCAGATATGAGTGATAAGGCTAACCGGTTGGGCATTAAACATTATTTATCAGGAAAGTTCGGCTTGGCGATCAAATCTTTTGGTGCCGCCATCGACTTTGATTTTAATAATCATGCCGCGATATTAAATCTTGCTCAGTTGTTTATGGAAACTGCCAGAGATGATTCAGAGCGTCGAGAAGGTCGGCTTAAGATGGTAGATCGTTACCTTAACCTGGTAGAGCGTCGGGCTCTGGAAGGTGAATTAAATAATAAGAAGCGGCTTTTGAAAAAATACAGGGGAACACCAATAGAAGATCTTCCTCCATCATCACTTGGGCCGCTACTAAAATAATTTTATAAGAGCCTTTGAGTAAGAGAGTTGGCGCTTAGCTAGTTCCTTTCAAAAAATGGTTATGGATTGGCCAATCTCCGCATACGTAACACCTGTCACTTCATCCCATGTAAATACTTCAGGGTCGCTTGATTCGTGCTTTGTCAGTAATTGCCTGAGGTCTTTGCTCAGGTGTAAGAACTCTAATGATTCTTCACTTCTACTAGTCCGTTTTCAATACCCGGTTGTTATTCTTTTTCGAGTGTACAGCAGTCTCTGGTGCAGTGGCATGGGGATGGCTGTTCTCAGGACAAAGCGTCGACAAGTTAGATTGCCCCTTTATTTTAATGATACCTAAAAGGTATTGAATTTAAATCAAATAGGTATTAGACGGTATTAAGTTGGCTGCATAAACTGGATTTAACAAAAAACAGTACCCGTTAGAAATTTAGATAGGAGAAGCAGCTGTAGCTGTTTCTCCCGGTAATAATATTATTGCCCGCTTCCAGGAACTGGGAAGTATTTATATACACTTTTGTGAGTAAGGAATTTGTATGCCAATTATTGAAGTTCATGTACTGGAAGGACGTAGCTCTGAAGTTAAAGCGCGTGCAGCCGCTGCGATTACTCAGGCCGCAGCAGAAGGGTTTGGTGTCAGTAAAGATACCGTACGTATCCTTGTGACTGAACATAAGAAAGATGAGTTTTATGTGGGTGGCCGAGCTGGCCGTGCAACAGATAAGGCAAAAGCCGCCCTGGTCGCTGAGAATAAGGATGAAAAAAGTTAAATGTGTTTTGATTTATAAAATACAACGTAGAGAAGTGCCGGGCCTCTATGAATGGTGGGTATCGACTCTGAATCAGAAGGTTTTACAAGAGCCTGCCCGCAAACTGATGTGCTTGGCAATATGTTAGCTAAAGATCTGATTCAGGGTTGCCGGTTAAGTTTTTCATTTGCCGTCCGGTACTCTATTACAATATTCAGAAAGGCTTTTAGAAGAGGGGATTCATCCTCTTTTCGGAAGATACAGCTAAGATCCACTTCCGTTTCATCGGGCGCTTCGATTAGCGACTTGTAAACCACCCCGGGTAAGGTTAAAACTGACGCAGACTTTGGTATCAGGCAAGCCCCAAATCCGCTGGCTACCAAGGCTATACTAGTTACCGCATCACCGACCTCTTGGGAGATGTTGGGTGTAAATCCTGCCAGCTGACAGAGTCGAATAGTTTTATCGATAAAGTTTGGCCGGTTGCTTGAAGGGAATAAAATTAGCGGAATATCACTGATCTTTGCAAAGGGGATTTCGGGCATAGAGGCCATTGGATGGTTGGTGTTGATAGCCAATACCAGTTCTTCAATTGTAACCAGTTCGGAGTCGATATCCGGCAGGGGGGCCAATAACCGGTTGAAACCGAGGCTGATACGTTTCTGTCGCAGGGCATTGATCTGTTCGCCTTTGCCCATGGTGTGAAGTATAACGTTTACCTCGGGGTAGCGTTCTTTGAAAGCCAATAGAATCCTCGGAATATCCCCCATTATTCCTGAACCGAAAATTGCTATGTCCAACCTGCCGAGTCGTCCCTGACCCGCTTTTTGAGTTCGCTCTGTAGCCTGTTCTATCAAACCAAAAATATTATTCACTTCTTCTCGGAAGAGTATGCCTGCATCGGTTAGTTCCATTCCTTTGGGGGTTCGGTTGAACAGCTTAACCTCCAGTTCCTCCTCGAGTTGATGTATCTGGCGTGTCAGAGGGGGTTGAGAGATATGTAATATTTTGGCCGCCCGGCCAATATGCTTTTCATCTGCAACGACTTTAAAGTATTTAAGCTTTCGCAAATCCATATTATCAAGCCTCTGTCTGGCGTCTGTGTACTAGAACTGATGGGGAGATGTTCTTCATACCTTAAAGGTATTAGGGTGCTATATCAATAGTATTGGATGGTAATGAGTTGTCTGCGCTATTTTGTTTGTTAGGAGTGAGAGTCTCCATAAATTTCGAACAGGTTAGGCGTTGGTAATGTATACAAAAATAATAAATAAAAGAAAAAAAGGGATACTGATCTTCTCCCTTATTACGTTGCTTACTGGTTGTGAGGCTCCTCTTAATCTTGAGGGGGTAGATCAGGAGCGGAATAAGTCTGTACGTCGTACCGACCAGTTGCTAGGCGTAGCAGTTAGTAAGGACAACGTTATCGTCGTTGGCTCTGATGGTGTGGTGCTGACCAGTCCTGTTAATGAGTTGAACTGGCAACGCCAGGAGCTAAAGAATAAACCTAATTTTGTTGATATAGAGACCTGCCCTGACAGCTCGTTAATCGCTTTGAGTATGGAAAGTCAGCTTTGGACCAGTCATGACCAGGGGCAGAGTTGGCAAAGCAGTGATATTCCTACTCCGGAAAGCCTGATTACTGTGACCTGTGGGCCTGATAATAGTTACTGGGCTACGGGCAGCTTTAGCACATTAATGAGTAGCCAGGATCAGGGTAAAAGCTGGAATGAGCTAAGCCTGAATGAAGATGCGGCAATTGCCAGTCTGCAGTTCTTAGATAACCAGAATCTGATTGCTACCGGTGAATTTGGCTTGTTAGCCCGATCTGAAGATGGTGGACAGAACTGGACTTTACTTGATCCTATCCCTAATGAGTTTTTCCCGATGACCAGCTATTTCAGTGACTCTGCGACTGGTTGGGTTGCAGGACTGGGCGGCATTATTCTGACCACCACCGACGGCGGTCTGAGTTGGCAAAAACAGGCAACCCCTACTGAATCCCCTATCTATAACTTTTACGTATCTGGAAGCCGGCTGTTTGCCTTTGGTGATCACGGCACAGTGCTGGAGCAACAGAACGGTAACTGGGTGCGATTGGACGCACCAAAAATCCCGGTATATCTGCGTGACGGTAAGCAATTAGATGCTAAAAGATTGCTGGTCTCAGGTGGCTGGGGCTCTCTGTTTACCGTTGATATCTGAGATTTTCAGGTTACCTGTTTAAATAATAATAATTTTTGGAACTATGGATATGTCTGATAAAGCATCTGCACAATCCCATAAGGTTACACATCTGCTACATAACCTGGATGAGCGTATTTTTCATCACCCTAAGGTTGTGCTGGGTCTGATCCTTGCTATTACGCTGTTTTTTGCCAGTCAGATTCCTGGTGTGAAAATGTATTCTGATTTCGCCGATCTGCTGCCTCAGGAACATCCATATATTGTCCTGCACAATGAGATCAAAGAGTCCTTCGGCGGTGCGAATGTCGTGGTCGTTGGGGTTGAAGTGGAATCTGGGGATATATTCAGTAATGAAGCACTAGCCCGGATTCACCGCATTACACAGGCCGTTGATAGTTTGCCAGGCATCAATCACAACCTAGTAGCAAGTGTTACTCATCGGAACTCCCGGAAAGTTTGGATGACACCGGAAGGAAACGTTAATTCTAAATCTTATTACGACCCACAGGGTGGTGAGATTAGTGAAGCTGATCTTGAACTGTTACGTCAGGACATTGTTACTAACCCCCGGGTTTATGGACCGTTAGTCAGCCCCGATATGAAAATGGCGCTGGTGAAAGCTCAGCTTAATGAAGGGCAGTTGGATTACGCTAAAACCTTCGATGCGATTCAGCAGATGCGTGATAAAGAAGGGGCGGAAGGTTATAAGATTCATGTTACGGGTCAGCCAATGCTGGTGGGTTGGGCGTATCAGTATCTGGGCCAAATTATCGAAATCTTTATGTTCACCGCGCTGATCATGATCGCGCTGTTGATCTTTTATTTCCGTAAAGCCTACGGCGTATTGATTCCTCTGGCTGCGGTGGTTGTCTCCACTATCTGGGGCATCGGTATCATCTCCCTGTTTGGTTACAACCTGGACCCGCTGGGGCTGGTAATTCCGTTTCTGATTTCAGCGCGTGCGATGTCCCATGGTATTCAAATTGTTGAACGTTATTACCTTGAGCTGAATGAACACGAAGACCATCACAAGGCTGCAAAACTAACTTTTGAAAATCTGTTCCGGCCCGGCAGTCTGGGCGTGGTGTCGGATGCTATTGGTCTGTTATTGATTGCTATAGGGTCTATTCCCTTGAATACCAAGCTGGCCCACTACGCATCGCTTTGGGCGCTATCGATCATCATTACCGTGTTGCTGGCTGTGCCAATGCTGTTGTCTGTCATGCCTAAGCCAAAAAACTATGAAGTGAAGCACAACCTGTTCCGTAATGTCGGTTACCTCTGTGCTGATCTTATTAGTTCTCGTAAAGCCGCTAAGAATGCTCTGTTAATAGGTGCGTTGCTGCTGATTGGAGGCTGGTTCTTCTCTTCAAAGGTAGTGATTGGTGAATCGGAACCTGGTTCTCCTATTCTCTATCAAAATCATGATTACAACCTTTCATCCGGCGCGATAAACGATAGTTTTCCGGGCTCCGAAGAACTTTATATTGTCGCTGAAACCAGTGAAAAAGGCGGTATTAAGCGACCAGAAGTGTTAACTGCGCTTGCTGACCTTGAGCGGCATATGTTGCTGGACCCTGAAGTAGGAGGTGCTAAAGGTGTACCGGACCTGATTAAGCAAGTAAATCGCTTATTGCATAACGATGATCCGCGGTGGATGCAGATTCCCGGAGATGCTCAGTATGTTGGTGGCCTGATGTTTACTTACATGATGTCCAGCCCTATTCCGGGAGCACTGAATGAATTTGTCGATACCGATGAGCGGATCGCTAACCTCGTATTCTTTTATAAGGACCATCAGGGCGAGACCATCCGTCGAGCGATTCACACAGCCAAGCAATGGATTGAAGCTAATGATGGCAAAGTCGAAGGACTGAAGATAAGGCTGGCTGGCGGCACTATCGGCGTCACTGCAGCGATGAATGAGGCTGCTTATGAGACCAATCTCTGGGTGCTTCCCTTGGTGTTCCTGCTGATATTCGCGATGGTAATGTTTTTTTACACCTCCTTACAGGCGGGAATGATGATGTTCATGGCGATGATGTTCGCCACCACCCTGACCTATGCCTATATGGGCGTGACAGGGATGGGTATCAATATCAATACAGTACCCATTATCGCCGTGGGGGTCGGAGTAGGGATCGACTACTCCATCTACATGATGGACCGGATTCGCTCAGAAATGGTGCTGCAACAGGATTTGGGTGCGGCGGTTCGTACTGCAATTCGAACCACAGGCTTGGCGATAAGCTTTACCGCCATTACGTTGATTGCCGGCATCGTGATGTGGGTAATTTTGTCAGACCTTCGCTTTCAGGCGGATGCGGCTTTATTGCTGTCTGTGATGGTCATTCTAAATGGTGCTGCTGCGATGTTGCTGGTGCCATCCTGGGTGCTGGTGTTTAAACCGAAATTTATCTGTGCCGCTTATGAGGATGAGGATGGTGTGATTCACGCTGATTCTGCGTCTTCAGACAAAGGCGTAAGTACAACTACTTGTTAAAACTAAACCTGAAGGGGTTAAAAATGTCGAAAACAATAATAACGACAATGAATAAACTGGCCACCGGAGTGGCTATGGGGGTCACAGCTATGTCGCTGGGCTTCAGTGCAACATCTGTTGCGGCTGATACTGAGTGGGCAGGCTTTGTTGAGAATGCTACCTATGTGCGCGATGGTGTTGGGCTATCCAAGTTCAGAAATACGGCGCAGGCTGAATTTTCTAAGCCTCTCGAGGCAGACGGCTGGAGTAATGTGTCTATTAACGGCACGTTGCGGGCAACCTATGATGGCGTCTATGACCTGAATGACGATGAGTTTGGTAAAGATGCAACCGAAGACTACCTGGGTGCTAACTGGCACGATCAGGATCTGTCATCGACGATTCTACAGCCAGGTACACCGCTTCCCTGTGAAAATGATCCTGCCCTGTGTGATAACCTGGATGGTTATATGGATCAGGATGAGAGAGACGCGAGATTTCCAGACTTTAACGATCAGCTGGACTTTGTTCGTGAGCTATATATCTCTGCCGATAAGCAGTTAGATAATGGCGATATTCTTAACCTTAGCTTTGGTAAGCAGCAGGTTGTCTGGGGCAAGACCGACCTGTTTCGGGTGTTAGATGTTATCAACCCGGTGGATTATTCCCGTCATAATATCTACGACGAACTGGAAGATATTCGTATTCCCCAATGGATGCTGACCGCTGAATGGCGTATGGGGCCGAATGAAGTCTTTGATGATTCCAACTTCTCCATCGTGTGGAATATTGATAAGTTCCGTCCCCATAATCTAGGTACCTGTGGGCAGGCGTATCGTATTGTTGATGCCGGTTGCTTCTTTTCTTCAAGAATTATTGGTGGCGGCCCTTATGTCATTAATGATGTTGATGAGCATGACTGGTCATTGGCTAATAGCCAGGTCGGCCTGAAGTGGGAAGGTGTTTATGGTGATGCGACGTTCTCTCTGAATGCGTTGCACTATCGCCAGCAGCTACCTTCGATACATACTAGTGGCAATGGTGTTGCTCCCGTCCCAGGGTCCAATTTTGGGCTCTTCAATATTCACTTTCCTGAGGTCAATCTAATCGGTGGCTCCATCGATTATTACTCAATGAACCAGGATGCGGTATGGCGTCTTGAGACGTCTTTTACCCAGGGTGAAGAACAGCCACGGGATGCGTATGGCTATAAAAAGACCGATATGTTCCGTTACGTCATCGGCTTTGATAAAAATATATCGATTCCTGAGCTGGGAACCCGTAGTGCCTTCCTGGTATCTACACAGTTGTTTGGCGAACATATTCTTGATCACGAAGTGGATATGCCAAACGAAGAAGATAATTGGATTGCGACACTGCTACTTAAAGGTTTCTACGTTAACAACCGTTTAAGCCCGCAGATCATTATCGCCCATGATTTTGGCGCTGATGCGACTGCTATCGCCCCGAGTATTGAATACCTGGTTGACGATCACTGGAAAGTTAATGTTGGTTTCAACATTAAAGAGGGTGGAGATAAGAAGTTCCCATGGAGTGTTACCGGTGGTCCTGCAGGTGGTGTTCAAACTGAGCCACTGGCGCGTTTCTTGAATGGCCCTATCGGTGTGGCTAATCAGGAAGATGAATTCCAGATGTCTGTTCGTTACAGCTTCTAAGCGAATATATAACTATAAGAAGGTAAATAATTATGTTGAATAAAACGTTTATATCTCTGGCGCTGACTGCCGCGGTATCAACTTCAGCTATCGCTGCGACAGACCAGGATGTGGAAAACTCTTTTTATCCCTATAAAAACGGAGTGCCGTCATTCAATGGTCTGAGTGCGGGTATGACCATTAATCAAGGTAACGTTGAGCAGTTCAAAGAAGTGCTTGATCCGGCCATGTATGAGTTCATTAAGGCGGGTGATACCGAGGTTAAAGTGGGTGAAACCACCTCTTTTGATCTGCACTCGAGCTACGTAGAAGCCACTAAAGCGAACCTTGCTAATGTAAAACTGGGTGATAATCCGGGTGAGATCAGTGGTTCAGTGGCGGGTCGCCCATTCCCTGAAGAACCATCATTAGATGACCCTCGTGCGGGTGAAAAATTGGCCTGGAACTATAAGTATGGTTATAACTGGGGTGACTCAGCTGCAATCATGCCGTTTTACTGGAAGTTCCGTAACATGGAAACCGGTAAGTTAGAACGAACCTTGAAGTTTAACTTCCACTTCCTGAACTTCACTCATCGTACTGAGCAGACGCCGACCCCGGCTATAACGCCTAATCCGTCGAATCTGTTCCGGGGTATCTATGTACAGGTACTGGAACCATTTGATGTTAAGAATACTCAGCTACTGATTCAGCGCTTTGAAGATGATCTGAAACGCGACAACGCATATCTGTATCTGGGTTTCCAGCGTCGTGTTCGCCGTTTATCTTCGGGTCAGGTGACTGATTCTTTCCTTGGGTCAGACGTAATGATCGAAGATTTCGAAGGGTATAATGGTCGTATTTCGGATATGAAGTGGACCTTCAAAGGGGCCCGCAACATGCTGGTGCCTATGTATAACCACAATGAGATGGAACTGGATAGTGAGTCTCATAAGGATGATGAGGGGTATCAGGTTGTTGCTTTTGGCGGAAAGGGTAACTGTTTCCCAAATGTGACCTATCAGCTACGTAAAGTGTATGAAGTTGAATCAGCCTCGGTCGATTCGAATCACCCTATTAGTAAGCGTCAGCACTTTATTGATGCGCAGACCTTTACTATCCCACGAAACATTACTTACGATCGTAAAGGTGATATGTGGAAAAGCTGGTCTATAGGTCAGGCGCATCCTGATCATCATCTGCCACAGAATAAAGGCAAGGGTGTTGCAATTGATGATGCCTTTACCATGGTTGATATGCAGGCGCAGCATTGTACTACCGGTCAGTTCAAAGGGATCGTTGATCCTAAACTGACACCTGAAAGTAAGATGACCGTTCAGAACCTGCGGGCATCTGGTAAGTAAGAGAAAAACTTGCTGGTCTTGTAGCGGGGTATAAGGAAAACCCCGCTTTTTTAAAAAGAGAATCAAGCCCTTATCTTTTTATGTGTACTCCTTCGACCATGGATGGTCTTTTTCTATCGCTACAGTAAAGTCTCCCGGTTATACGACATGGGTAACCTTTTACTCCTTTATCTTTCTTCGAAAGCTCAAATAACGCTTTAATCCTGCAAAAGTACAGTACAACTAGCGTGATTTTATCCCTATAGCGGGTGAAGTGGGGAATCAGATTTTTCTGAGAACTTTATGCTGTTAGTATCAGTGCTAAGTTAATCTGTATTTGGAAGGTTTGAGATGCTGCTTCATAATCGCAATATAATTCGTGTCGCTAAAGATGGCAGTGTTGCTAACTGCATAATTGTAAAAATGTGTTACGACTATGCCGTGGTTAAATATGAAGACAAAGAGTATCGCATTTCCTACGACGTGATA
>JAIBDA010000002.1 GCA_024679635.1 Amphritea sp.
CAAAATACGTTTGCAGACGGATGGCGGTCTTAAAACCGGGCTGGATGTTGTGAAAGCGGCGATTCTGGGTGCTGAAAGTTTTGGTTTCGGAACTATGCCGATGGTTGCTGTAGGTTGTAAATACCTGCGTATCTGTCACCTGAATAACTGTGCTACGGGTGTAGCAACTCAGAACGATGAACTGCGGGATAAGCATTACCGCGGAACCGTTGAGATGGTTAAGAACTACTTCCGCTTTGTTGCAGAGGAGACCCGTCAGTGGATGGCGTCTGTGGGTGTTCGTACTCTGGAAGAGTTAGTAGGTCGTGTTGATCTGTTGGAGCTGCTGGATGGGTCCACGGCTAAGCATGCCAAGATTGATCTGTCTCCGCTTATCTCTGATGCAGATATCCCTGCGGAATATCCGCAGACCTGTCAGGTAGGGCAGAATGACCCTTACGATCTGGCGCAGCTGAATACGAAGATGCTGGAGCTCGCGCAGCAGGCGATTGACGATAAATCTGGCGCTGAATTTGAGTTGGCTATTACTAACTGTGACCGTTCAGTGGGTGCCCGGACATCGGGTGCTATTGCGAAAGTTCATGGCAATTTGGGCATGAGCGATAACCCTGTGCGCTTTAACTTTACCGGACATGCCGGTCAGAGCTTTGGTGTATGGAATGCCGGTGGTCAGGAACTGTACCTGAAAGGTGACGCGAACGATTATGTTGGTAAAGGTATGACCGGCGGTAAGATCGTTATCAACCAGCCGGATACAGTGACTTTTGCCAGTAATGAAACCGCGATTATTGGTAATACCTGCCTCTATGGTGCAACCGGTGGCAAGCTCTTTGCCGCGGGTTCTGCCGGCGAGCGTTTCGGTGTACGTAACTCAGGTTGTTATGCTGTAATCGAAGGTGCGGGTGACCACTGCTGTGAATATATGACAGGGGGTATGGTTACTGTACTGGGCGAAACGGGACATAACTTCGGCGCAGGTATGACCGGTGGTTTTGCCTATGTTCTGGATATGGATAACACCTTTGTTGATAAGTACAACCATGAGCTGGTGGATATCCATCGTGTGGCGCCTCAGCATATGGAAGAGTACAAGAACCACCTGCGTACCGTGATTATCGGCTTTGTTACAGAGACCGGTAGTGCATGGGGACAGCAGATGGTTGATAACTTTGATGATTATATTGGTCGTTTCTGGCTTGTTAAGCCTAAGGCGGCTAGTTTGGGGGCGCTGCTGGCTGATATGCGCTCGCGTCCAGAATAATGGGTTCATCGAACAGATGTAATGATTTAGCTGTGTCTGCCTGCGGGCAGTCACTATTAGACGGGGTGGGAAATGTCTGAACGTCTGAAGAATGATTTTCAGTTTCTGGAAGTAGAGCGTCAGGGTCCGGGTAAGATTGAAGCCGATATCCGTAAAAAAGAGTTTGCGGAAATTTATGAGCCTTTTAAGACTGAGGAAGCCTCTGATCAGGCGCATCGCTGCCTCGAATGTGGTAACCCATATTGCGAGTGGAAATGTCCGGTACACAATTACATTCCGAACTGGCTGAAGCTGGTATCTGAAGGCAACATCATTGAAGCTGCTGAACTTAGTCATCAGACTAATTCACTGCCAGAGGTCTGTGGCCGTGTGTGCCCACAAGATCGCCTGTGTGAAGGTGCTTGTACGCTGAATGATGAGTTTGGTGCAGTGACTATCGGTTCTGTTGAGAAGCATATTACTGATACCGCTTTTGCTATGGGCTGGCGCCCGGATATGAGCAAAGTGCCTGTTACCGATAAGAAAGTTGCAGTGATTGGTGCAGGGCCTGCGGGTCTTGCTGCTGCAGATATTCTGGTCCGTAACGGCGTGAAGCCTGTTGTATTTGATCGTCATCCTGAGATCGGTGGTCTGCTAACTTTCGGTATTCCAGAGTTTAAGCTGGATAAAGATGTCATGGTGAATCGCCGTGAAATCTTTACTGATATGGGTGTTGAGTTCCGCTTGAATACCGAGATAGGTAAAGATATTCAGATGCAGGAACTGATCGATCAGTATGATGCGGTCTTCCTGGGTATGGGTACTTATACCTATATGAAAGGTGGTTTTCCGGGTGAAGATCTGGACGGTGTCTATGATGCATTGCCGTTCCTGATCTCCAACGTTAACCGCTGTCTGGGCTTTGAAAAAGACGCTGCGGACTATATCGGTGTGGAAGGTAAAAATGTTGTTGTTCTGGGGGGTGGTGACACCGCGATGGACTGTAACCGTACCTCTATTCGTCAGGGGGCTAAGAATGTTTTTTGTGCTTATCGTCGTGATGAAGCCAATATGCCAGGTTCTAAGCGTGAAGTAGAGAACGCCCGTGAAGAGGGTGTGCAATTCATGTTTAACCGTCAGCCGGTAGAGGTTGTAGGTGAAGCAGGGAAGGTGACCGGCATTAAGGTCGTAACGACTCAGATGGGTGAGCCGGATGAGAATGGTCGTCGTCGTCCTGAAGTAGTTGAAGGCAGTGAGGAAGTGCTGCCAGCAGATGCTGTTTTGGTTGCCTTTGGCTTCCGTCCAAGCCCAGCACCCTGGTTTGCTGATTTCGGTATCGAGCTTGAGCAGGATGGCAGGATTAAAACTTCAGAAAGCGAGCAGTATGCGTTCCAGACCAGCAATGAAAAAGTCTTTGCTGGTGGTGATATGGTGCGTGGCTCTGATCTGGTGGTTACCGCTATCGATGAAGGCCGAAAGGCTGCAGAAGGCATTCTGGATTACCTGAAAGTGTAAAGCAGAGATGTTATGAAAAGGTCGCTTTATGCGGCCTTTTTTTGTGTTCGAAAGTCTGGGGTGAGTTACTACGTTAGTTGTTCGCCCCAGCCGCCAAAAACCTGTAAAATGCCTGCAGTTTTGAATCTGAGTTGAGAAAAGTAATGGCTGAACTGAAGAATGATCGTTTCCTGCGTGCGCTGATGCGTGAGCCTGTTGATGTAACACCGGTATGGATGATGCGTCAGGCGGGCCGTTATCTGCCAGAGTATCGTGCTACCCGTGCTCAAGCCGGTGACTTCCTGAGCCTGTGCAAAAATCGGGATCTTGCTTGTGAAGTAACTATCCAGCCTTTAGAGCGTTACGATCTGGATGCGGCTATCCTTTTCTCAGATATCCTGACAATCCCTGATGCTATGGGGCTTGGGCTGTACTTTGAAGTGGGTGAAGGTCCTAAGTTTAAGAAAGTTATCCGTACTGAAGCTGATGTGGATGCTTTGCCGGTACCAAAATCTGCCAGCGACCTGGATTATGTGATGAACGCGGTGAAGACTATCCGTTCAGAACTGAATGGTCGGGTACCTTTGATCGGCTTCTCTGGCAGCCCATGGACTTTGGCCACCTATATGGTTGAGGGTGGTTCCAGTAAAGATTTTCGTCATATCAAAAAGATGATGTATGCGACGCCTGAAGTACTGCATCAGCTCTTAGAGAAGCTGGCGCAATCAGTAACTGATTATCTGAATGAACAGATTCGCAGCGGCGCTCAGGCGGTTCAGATTTTTGATACCTGGGGTGGGGCATTGAGCGGTCCGATGTATCAGGAGTTCTCGCTGAAATATATGCAGCAGATCGCCAATGGTCTGATTCGCGAGAACGAAGGTCGTAAAGTGCCGCTGATTATGTTCACCAAGAATGGTGGTCAGTGGCTGGAAGCGATGGCAGAGTCTGGCGCTGATGCGATAGGGTTGGATTGGACGACTAATATTGATGACGCCCGTGCCCGTATAGGTGATAAAGTTGCCCTGCAGGGGAATATGGATCCGTCAGTACTGTACGGTACGCCTGAGCGTATCCGTGCTGAAGTAGCGGATATTCTGGCGCGTTATGGTAGTGGTCCAGGACATGTGTTTAACCTGGGTCACGGAATACACCAGTTTGTTGATCCGGCTCAACCGAAAATTTTTGTTGATGCGGTGCATGAACTAAGTGCTCAGTACCACGTCTAAAGAACTGAAATTTAAACGAGAGGGCTTATAGCCCTCTTTTGTTATCTAACGGAATTGATGGCTGCAAAGATGAAGCGACTGACGCAACTATTAGAAAGTAACCGTCAATGGGCGGAAAAGATCAATAAGGAAGACCCGGAATTTTTTGAAACTCTGGCGCAGCAGCAGGCACCTGAGTATCTCTGGATCGGTTGTTCTGATAGCCGGGTTCCGGCAAATGAGATTGTAAATATGATGCCCGGTGAGCTGTTCGTTCACCGTAATGTATCTAATCTGGTTGTGCATACCGATATGAACTGCCTGTCGGTTATTCAGTACGCGGTTGAGGTGCTTAAAGTAAAGCACATCATGGTTGTGGGTCATTACGGCTGCGGCGGTGTCAAAGCGGCTATAGAGACCACTCCGCACGGGTTGATCGATAACTGGTTACGGCATATTCGTAATGTCTACAATAAACACCGCAAGTTGCTATCAGCCTGGGATAACTCCCATCAGCAGCTGGATCGTTTGTGTGAATTGAACGTAATTGAGCAGGCTTATAATGTCTGTGAGACCACGGTGGTACAGGAGGCTTGGTCGAGAGGGCAGGAAGTGGCTGTGCACGGTTGGGTTTATGGGCTCAGCGATGGTCTGGTCAATGATCTGGAATTCGACGCCTCTAGCGAGAACGATGTAGAAGAAGAGTATCGACTTGCAATTAACAAAATAGAAAAGCTGCGTGAGTTGGCTTTTGTGTCTGAAAAGGGACAAAGCGCCCGCGGTTTATGGGATAAGCTACGTAAACTGTTTAACTGATCAATTATCTGGTCAGGTGACATAAAAAAGCCTCGCATTAGCGAGGCTTTTTTTTATGTGCTTAGAATACTACTGCGCAGCTTGCAGTGCCTGTTCCAGATCGGCCATCAGGTCATCGATATGCTCGATACCGATAGACAGGCGAACCATGTCAGGGCTAACACCAGCTGATTTCAGCTCTTCATCGTTCAGCTGACGGTGAGTCGTTTCAGCCGGAATAGAGGCCAGTGACTTACAGTCACCGATGTTAACCAGACGCAGGAAGATGTTAAGTGCATCGTAGAATTTAATTGTGGCTTCGCGGCCAGCTTTCAGGCCAAAGCTAAGAATGCCGGATGCTTTACCATTCATGTATTTCTTAGCCAAAGCATTATCTTTGTGGCTTTCCAGACCGGCATAGTTAACCCAGGAGACCTGATCGTGATTTTCCAGATATTCTGCAATCTTCTGGGTATTATCGCAAATACGTTCCATCCGCAGGCTCAGGGTCTCGATACCTTGAATCAGCAGGAAAGCGTTCATTGGAGAGAGCGCGGCACCGGTATTACGCAGAGGAACTACCCGACAGCGTCCGATGAATGCGGCAGGGCCAAAAGCATCGGTATAAACCACGCCGTGATATGACACATCAGGGGTAGTCAGTAGAGGGAAACGTTCAGCGTTATCGGCCCAGGGGAAGTTGCCGGAATCAACAATGACACCACCGATAGAATTACCGTGGCCGCCAATGTACTTAGTTGCCGCCTGAATGACGATATCGGCACCGTGCTCAATCGGACGCCATAGCGCCGGGCTGGCAACAGTGCTGTCAACGATCAGTGGCAGACCGTGTTTATGGGCCAGTTCGGCCAAAGCTTCAATGTCAGCAATGCCGCCGGAAGGGTTACCGATAGATTCACAGAAGATCGCACGGGTGCGGTCGTTTATCTGAGCTTCCATAGCGGCAAAGTCGTCTTTGTTGGCGAAGCGTACTTCGATGCCCTGGCGTGGCAGGGTGTGTGCGAACAGATTATAAGTGCCGCCATAGAGTTCGCTGGTCGCGATGATGTTATCGCCGGCTTCTGCGATAGTCTGAATCGCGTAAGTAATGGCTGCCATGCCTGAGGCAACTGCCAGGGCAGCAACACCGCCCTCCATCGCTGCAACACGCTGCTCTAGCACGTCGTTGGTAGGGTTCATGATGCGGGTATAGATATTACCGGGTACCTTCAGATCGAACAGATCAGCGCCGTGCTGTGCGCTGTCGAATGCGTATGATGCGGTCTGATAGATAGGGACGGCAACTGCTTTGGTTGTTTCGTCCGGGCTGTAACCGCCGTGTACGGCAATGGTTTCCAGTTTCATCTGAAGCTCCTCATGAGAAATGTGATACGTTAATTTTCGTTCTTATATCTATTACGTAGCGCTCGATTGTAGCTCTTCAGGAGAAGAAATAAAGTTCTCTTTTGTTCAAGGAGAGATAGTTCCGATAGAATGCGCTGATACACCTACAGGAGAGTTCGATGGCTAAGGCGAAGAGTGCGTACGTCTGCAATGACTGCGGTGCAGATTATTCCAAGTGGCAGGGCCAGTGTACCGCCTGTAATGCCTGGAATACCCTGACCGAGATTCGTCTTAGCAGTGCTAAAGCAAGCAGTGCGCGGGGTGCCCGGTATGAGGGTTATGCCGGTGCAGGTAATGTGGCCAAGGTGCAGGACCTTTCGGAGGTCAATCTTGACGAAATGCCGCGGTTTGCGTCTGGCTCCGGAGAGCTGGACCGGGTGCTGGGTGGTGGATTGGTTCCGGGTTCAGCAATCCTGATCGGTGGTCATCCGGGTGCAGGTAAAAGTACCCTGCTACTGCAGACGATGTGTAGTTTGGCGCAGCGGATGTCAGCACTTTATGTGACAGGAGAGGAGTCTTTGCAGCAAGTGGCGTTGCGTGCACAACGGCTGGGGGTGAATAGTAATAACCTTAAAATGCTATCTGAAACCAGTGTTGAGCAGATCTGCACTACTGCTGAGCAACTTAAACCTAAAGTGTTGGTGGTCGACTCTATACAAGTTATGCATGTCGACGATGTACAGTCGGCGCCGGGTAGTGTGTCGCAGGTGCGAGAAGCGGCTGCATATTTAACCCGGTTCGCTAAGCAGACGGGTACGGTATTATTCCTGGTCGGGCATGTCACTAAAGATGGCTCACTGGCAGGCCCGAAAGTTCTGGAGCATATGATCGATTGTTCACTGCAACTGGAAGGTGATAGCGATGGCCGTTTTCGTACTTTGCGCAGTCATAAGAACCGCTTTGGTGCAGTCAATGAGCTGGGTGTGTTTGCTATGCTGGAGCAGGGTTTGAAAGAGGTAAAAAATCCCAGCTCAATTTTCCTTAATCGTGGCGAGGTTCCTAGTCCAGGTAGTTTGGTTATGGTTGTATGGGAGGGTACCCGGCCGCTATTGGTGGAAGTTCAGGCCCTTGTGGATGAAAGCCATATGAATAACCCACGAAGAGTTGCGGTAGGTCTGGACCATAACCGGCTAGCGATGTTATTGGCTGTCTTGCATCGCCATGGTGGTTTACAAACCGGCGATCAGGATGTGTTTGTTAACGTTGTTGGTGGCGTCAAAGTACTTGAAACCAGTGCCGATCTGGCACTTTTGCTGTCGGTTGTATCAAGCTTTCGAGATCGGGCGCTGCCGCAGGATCTGATTGTTTTTGGTGAGGTAGGGCTATCAGGTGAAATTCGTCCCGTCCCTAACGGTCAGGAGCGAATTAAAGAGGCGGCGAAGCATGGCTTTCGGCGGGCGATCGTGCCCAAAGCCAATGCACCAAAGCAGCGCCTGGAGGGTATGGAAGTGATAGGCGTGAGTCAGCTATCAGAGGCGCTGGAGGCTCTGTGAGAATTATTTAGCGGTTAGGTGTTCCAGCTCGCGTTCAAGCAGGTCTTCGTTGCCCAGGTTCAGTTCTACCAGGCGACGAAGGTGCGAAATGCTGTCGATATCCATGTTTTGAGCTTCAAAACCCAGATACTCCCCCAGTTGGTGACGTAAAATTACCGGCATGCGGATGATGATGTCGTCACTCAGTTTGAGGACCAGATCAGCGCTTTCGCCCACTTTCAGCATGGGGGTGATGATAACTGAGGTGAGTGCGCCGCGAAAAGAGATGTCTATGAGGTTCACAGGCCAGCTACAGGCTTCTGTCTGTACTTCACAGTCTGCATCAAAAGTTATTCGCTGAAAGCGGCGCCGTTCTTCAGACATCTTTGTTCTCCTGATCCTAAATTGACAGTTGGCTGCGCAACTGCCTTTCAGTTTAGAGCATATTGCTCGTTCAGAACATCTCTGGGGTTACTCAGTCTGAGGAATAAAAAAAACCGGCCCTCAAGGCCGGTTTTTTTATAATGCAGCGGATGCTGAATTGTTACTTGGCAATGCGCTTGTATTTGATTCGCTCAGGCTGGTGGTCTTTGCCGTGGCGCTTCTTATAATCTTCAGCGTATTCAGTATAGTTGCCTTCAAAGAACGCAACTTTAGATTCACCCTCGTAAGCCAGCATGTGGGTACATACCCGGTCCAGAAACCAGCGGTCGTGAGAGATGACTACCGCGCAACCAGGGAATGCCAGTAGCGCTTCTTCCAATGCTCGCAATGTTTCTACGTCAAGGTCGTTGGTCGGCTCGTCGAGTAGCAGAACGTTACCGCCCTCTTTCAGCAGTTTGGCCATATGCAGGCGGTTACGTTCTCCACCGGAGAGGTCTTTAACAAACTTCTGCTGGTCAGAACCTTTGAAGTTGAAGCGGCCACAATAGGCGCGAGATGAAGAGGTGTAGTTACCGACAACGATATTGTCCTGGCCATCAGAGATCTCTTCCCAGACGGTTTTTTCCCCGGCAAGGTTGCGGCTCTGGTCCACGTAGGCCAGTTTTACTGTTTCGCCTATCTCAATGCTACCCGAATCAGGTTTTTCCTGTCCCGTGACCATCTTGAATAGTGTCGATTTACCCGCACCGTTACCGCCGATAATACCGACGATAGCACCTTGTGGAATGCTCAGAGAGAGATCTTCAAACAGAACTTTATCGCCAAAAGACTTGGTGACATTGTTCAGCACTATTACCTTTTCGCCCAGACGAGGTCCCGGTGGGATATAGATTTCAGAGGTCTCATTACGGGTTTGAAATTCGCGGGAGTTCATCTCTTCGAACTGACGCAGGCGGGCTTTGGATTTGGCCTGTCGCCCTTTTTGACCCTGACGTACCCATTCTAACTCGGCGTTCACCGCTTTGTGGTGCGCCGCTTCCTGCTTGGACTCCATCTGCAGGCGATTCTCTTTCTGTTCCAGCCAGCTGGAATAGTTTCCTTCGTATGGAATACCGCGGCCCCGGTCTAGCTCTAGTATCCAGCCGGCAGCGTTGTCCAGGAAGTAACGGTCGTGGGTGATTGCCACAACGGTACCCGGATATTCCTGCAGGAACCGCTCTATCCACGCGATTGATTCAGCATCAAGGTGGTTGGTTGGCTCATCCAGTAGCAGCATGTCAGGTTTATCAAGTAACAGGCGGCAAAGAGCTACCCGGCGACGTTCTCCACCCGACAGATTCTTGATTTCGGCATCCCAGGGCGGCAAGCGCATCGCATCAGCGGCGCGTTCCAGCATTGTCTCCAGATTATGGCCATCTTTTGCCGAGATCAGGTCTTCAAAGCGAGCCTGTTTTTTAGCTAGCTCATCAAAATCTGCATCGGGCTCTGCATAGGCTGCATAAACTGCCTCAAGACCGTCCAGCGCTTCTTTAACATCAGAAACGGCTTCTTCGACAATTTCACGGACGGTTTTAGTCTCGTCCAGCTGGGGCTCCTGCGGAAGGTAGCCAACGTTGATTCCAGGCATCGGACGGGCTTCGCCGATGTATTCCTTGTCTTCACCGGCCATGATTTTAAGTAGGGAGGATTTACCTGAACCGTTTAGACCCAGAACACCAATTTTGGCGCCTGGGAAGAACGATAGGGAAATGTCCTTAAGAATTTCTCGCTTGGGGGGCACTACTTTGCCAACCCGATTCATGCTGTAAACGTACTGAGCCATTACACAACCTGTTAACTGTTATCTCGAAACTGCGCATATCTTAGCCCTACAGAGAAATTATTGCCATTTGATATGGGGTTAAAACTGCACATGTTTGAATGGCGAATGCCGCTTTATTGAAGTGTTTATGTCTGTATCTGCGCAGCGAACCTGCTGCTGTTGTTGTTCAGATGGCTAAGGCTGGTGAAAATAAACTCTTTATGAGTGAGATTCTCAATGAACTGATTCAGTTTCAAGTGCGCTTTGTATATAAATTCGACTATAATACGCGGCTTTTCCAAGGCCCGGAATATAGGCACTGTAATGGTGTTTGTCGGGCCTGTGTAAATCTCAACCTTGGGGACTGTTAATGTTTAGCAAAGAGATGACTATCGCTGATTTTGATCCGGATCTATATGCTGCGATGCAGGCTGAGGCCACGCGTCAGGAAGAGCATATTGAACTGATCGCTTCCGAAAACTACACCAGCCCTCGGGTAATGGAGGCGCAGGGTTCTGAGCTGACCAATAAATACGCGGAAGGCTATCCTAATAAGCGTTACTACGGTGGTTGTGAACACGTAGACATCGTTGAGCAGTTGGCGATTGATCGTGCTAAAGAGTTATTTGGTGCGACCTACGCGAACGTTCAGCCACACTCCGGTTCTCAGGCAAACGCAGCAGTTTATATGGCGCTTTGTCAGCCAGGCGATACTGTTCTGGGAATGAGTTTGGCGCACGGTGGTCACTTGACCCACGGTTCTGCTGTGAGCTTCTCCGGTCGTATCTACAAAGCGGTTCAGTATGGATTGAACGCTGAGACTGGCGAGATCGATTACGATGAAGTTGAACGTCTGGCGCTGGAGCACCGGCCAAAAATGATCGTTGCAGGCTTCTCTGCATACTCTCGTATCGTTGATTGGCAGCGTTTCCGCGATGTTGCGGATAAAGTTGGTGCATTCCTGTTTGTTGATATGGCGCACGTTGCCGGACTGGTTGCTGCTGGTGTATACCCAAGCCCGCTGTCTGTAGCTGATGTTGTCACTACAACAACGCATAAAACACTGGGTGGCCCACGTGGCGGTCTGATCCTGTCGGCAACCGCCGATGAAGAGCTGCAGAAGAAACTGAATTTTGCTGTATTTCCTGAATCCCAGGGTGGCCCTTTGATGCATGTTATCGCTGCTAAAGCGGTTTGCTTTAAAGAAGCGTTGCAGGATGACTGGAAAGCGTATCAGGCGCAGGTTGTGAAAAACGCTCAGGCGATGGCTAACGTATTCATGGAACGCGGTATTAAGATCGTTTCCAATGGTACTGATAACCACTTGTTCCTGGTTGATCTGATCGATAAAGAGTACACCGGTAAAGATGCTGACGCGGCCCTGGGTCGTGCTAACATCACCGTGAACAAAAACTCTGTGCCTAATGATCCACGCTCTCCGTTTGTTACATCGGGACTGCGTATCGGTTCGCCGGCAATTACTAGTCGTGGTTTTAAGGAGGCAGAAGCTGAGCAGCTGACGCACTGGATCTGTGACGTGCTGGATAATATTGATAATGAAGAAGTGAGTAATGCAGTTAGACAGAATGTTCTGGATATCTGTGCCCGCTTCCCGGTTTATAAGTAAACCGTTACAATAGAAACTGTTTTACAGATCAGTTTCCCTATCGGGGCGCCATGTGCGCCCCGGTTGTTTATATAAACGCTTTGAACAAAGTCTTTATATAAACACTATTTATAAGCACTAACGTAAATGTTTTTTTTTAAAGCTGTTATCGCAGCTACGCTCTTTGAGGATGATATATGTACTGTCCGTTCTGTAATGCCCATGAAACCAAGGTGGTGGACTCACGCCTGGTGGCAGAAGGGCAGCAGATTCGCCGGCGTCGCGAATGTATCACCTGTCATGAGCGGTTTACCACCTATGAAACTGCCGAGCTTCTGATGCCCCGTCTGATCAAAGCGGATGGCACTCGCCAGCCTTTTGATGAAGATAAGCTGCGTGCCGGAATTCAGCGCGCAGTAGAAAAACGTCCTGTCAGTGTAGAAGATATCGAAGCCTGCATCAGCCGTATCAAACAGCATCTGCGTGCAACGGGCGAGCGAGAGTTACCTTCCCGTACGGTGGGTGAAGAAGTGATGAGTGAGTTGCATAAGCTGGATCAGGTTGCTTATGTTCGATTTGCCTCGGTATATCGCAGTTTTCAGGATATTAACGAGTTTAAAGAAGAGATCGATCGTCTGTCAGAGCAGAAAGAGGATGCCGTAAAGGCAGAGTAATCAGCATGTCAGACTGGAGTATTGCAGACCATAAATTTATGTCCCGGGCGGTACAAATCGCCTGGCAAGGACTCTATACCACTGAGCCTAATCCCCGGGTTGGCTGTGTGTTAGTCAAAGATGGCGAACAGATCGCAGAGGGCTATCATCGTAAAGCCGGTGAAGGCCATGCTGAAGTTAATGCCCTGCGTGATGCGGCAGCGCAGGCCAAGGGATGTATTGCTTATGTTACGCTTGAGCCTTGTAGTCACTTTGGTAAGACGCCTCCTTGTGCTGATGCGCTGATTAATGCGGGAGTTATAGAGGTTGTGGTGGGTATGGTTGATCCCAACCCAGAGGTTTCAGGTAAAGGGCTTCTTAAGCTGGAGCAAGCGGGCATCAAAGTCCGTAGCGGTCTGATGGAAACTCAGTGTCGGGAGTTGAATCCGGGATTTATTAAGCGTATGGCAACAGGAATGCCATTTGTCCGGCTTAAAATGGCTGCCAGCCTTGATGGTCGGACGGCGATGGCGTCCGGTGAAAGTAAATGGATTACCGGCCCGTTGGCCCGGCAAGATGTGCAGCGTTTAAGGGCGCGAAGCTCTGCTATTGTTAGCGGTGTGGGTTCTGTTATCAAAGATGATTCGGCGCTAACCGTGCGAGAATCTGAGCTGGGGCTGGAAAATGCTGCTGAAGTGGTTGCACGTCAGCCTTTGCGAGTTATATTAGACAGCTCTGGGCGAATGCCGGAGCAGGCTAAAATGTTGCGCTTGCCAGGAAATACGCTGATTGTTAGTTGTGTCGATGCGCCGGATTTTATTGAAGGTCTTGAACAAGCCGAGTGGTTAAAACTTCCCGGACAGCACGGCGGTATTAATCTGCGGGAGCTGTTAAAAGCTCTGGCCCTCAGAGATTGTAATGAAGTGCTGATAGAAACGGGCGCCACCCTGGCCGGAGCTTTTATAGAAGAGGGGCTGGTGGATGAACTGGTGCTCTATCAGGCGATGAAATTATTGGGTAGTAGAGCCCGACCGATGTTTCTGCTACCACTGGATAAAATGAGTGAACAGATAAACTTCACTCTGCGGGACAGCCGGGCGCTTGGAGATGATCTGCGCCTTACGCTGATTCCCCGGCAGGAGAAACATTAATGTTTACCGGAATTATTGAAGCGGTGGGCGTGATAGCAGCTTCTGAAGAGGTGCAGGGAGATCTGCGCCTGTATATCCGTACCGGTGATTTGGATCTGTCCGATGTGAAACTGGGTGACAGTATTGCGGTTAACGGCGTTTGTCTGACTGCAGTGGCATTGCCGGGTGATGGGTTTTGGGCAGACGTTTCCAGAGAAACCCTGGTGCATTCCCGGTTTCCAGATCTGGCTCCGGGAGAGAGAGTTAATCTCGAAAAAGCGATGCAACCAACTACCCGTTTTGGTGGTCATATCGTGACGGGTCATGTCGATGGTTTGGGTGAAATTATATCTATTGAAGCGGATGCCCGCTCAATCCGGTATAAAATCAGTGCGCCTAAAACGATTGCCCGTTATATCGCTGGAAAAGGCTCAATTACAGTCGATGGTGTGAGTCTCACCGCAAATGCGGTAGATGGGCATACATTTGATCTGAATATTGTGCCTCATACGGCACAAGAAACTATAATAGCCAGCTATCAGACTGGTCGAAAGGTTCATCTGGAAGTTGATATCATCGCCCGTTACATGGAACGGTTGATCAACTACACCGATGACGCTGATACTAATACAACGGAACCAGCCGGCGGGGTGAGTATGTCAACCCTCGCTGCAGCAGGTTTCCTGAACCGCCGTTAACCGGCAACAGAGGCATAGGCTGAATGAAACTGAATACCCCCCAGGAACTGATTGAAGATATCCGTCAGGGAAAAATGGTTATCCTTATGGATGATGAAGACCGGGAAAACGAAGGTGATCTGGTTATCGCAGCTGAGATGGTAAGAGCTGATGATATCAATTTCATGGCGACTCATGCCCGTGGTCTGATCTGCCTTACCCTGACACAAGAACGTTGTGAACAACTGAAGTTACCTTTGATGGTGAAGAGTAACGGTGCTCAGTTCGAGACCAATTTTACAATGTCGATTGAAGCGGCTGAGGGTGTCACTACCGGTATCTCTGCAGCGGATCGGGCGCATACGGTGCGAACGGCAGTGCGTCTGGATGCTAAGGCTGACGACATTGTCCAGCCGGGGCATATCTTCCCTCTGATGGCACAACCAGGTGGCGTTTTGAGCCGTGCAGGCCATACGGAAGCCGGTTGTGACTTGTCTCGCTTGGCAGGCATGATTCCATCTGCAGCCATTGTTGAAATTATGAATGCTGACGGCACTATGGCGCGTCGCCCGGATCTTGAAGAGTTTGCTCAGAAGCATGATTTGAAGATCGGTACCATCGCCGACCTGATTCATTACCGTACCACCAATGAACACACGGTGATGCGTGAAGATGAAGGTACTTTGCCGACTGAGTTTGGTGACTTTAATTTTGTCTCATACCGGGATGAAATTCAGGGCTGCGCTCACCTGGCGTTAACGCTGGGCGATATTGATGAAAATGAACCTACGGCTGTACGGGTTCATCTGCGTACCGAAGTCCTAAGGGATGTGGTGGGTGCCGAGCAGGGCGAAGAGTTAAAGTGGACTATGCGCCGGGCGTTGAAGCGAGTGGCTGAAGAGGGTAAAGGTGTTGTCTTGCTGCTGGATACCGGTGAGCGGGTTGACCTGGGAACAGCTCTGAACTCTATGCTTAAAACAGAGAAAAAGATTAGACAGCACAATATCAGTGCTTCCGGTTCCTACCTGACGGTCGGTACCGGTTCTCAGATCCTGCGGGATCTGGGTGTAGGTAAAATGCGGGTGATGAGTTCACCTATGAAGTTTAATGCGATCTCAGGTTTTGACCTGGAGATTGTCGATTACATTGCATGTGAAGAGTGAAGAATATGTCAGTTCAATACATTGAAGGTGATTTCCTGACCGGTAACGGTCAATACGCGATTGTTGTGGGCCGTTTCAACAGTTTTGTTGTTGAAAGCCTGTTGGAAGGTGCAATCGATACTTTAAAGCGTCACGGTGTGGCTGAAGAGAAGATCCGTGTTATCCGGGTGCCGGGTGCATTTGAAATTCCTCTGGCGGTTCAGAAGCTGGCGTCACAGAAGAAAGATGATGCGATTATCGCGCTGGGTGCGGTTATTCGTGGTGGTACGCCACACTTTGAATACGTGTCCGGTGAGAGTTCTAAAGGTGTTGCCCAGGTATCTCTGGATTCTGGTATTCCAGTAGCGAACGGTATACTGACGGTTAACTCTATCGAGCAGGCGATTGAACGTTCCGGTACTAAAGCAGGCAATAAAGGCGCAGAAGCTGCCCTGTCTGCACTGGAAATGGTTAGCTTATTGCGCCAGCTTGAGGTTTAAGATGAGCGACACTCCTGCGCCTAAAAAGCAGAAAAAACCATCCCATACTGAGATGCGACGCGCTGCTCGTAGTTTTGCGCTACAAGCTCTGTACCAATGGCAGATGTCCGGTAATGCGGTGAATGATATTGAGCTGCAGTTCCGGATGGATAATGATATGTCCGGTACCGACCTGACGCTGTTTAATGAGCTGTTGCATGGTGTTCCGGCTAACGCTTCTGATCTGGATAAGGCTTACGAGCCATTTCTTGACCGGGCATTAGATGATCTGGATCCCATTGAACGTGCTGTTTTACGTATCGGCAGCTTTGAGCTGATTCACCGTATCGTAGTGCCCTATAGAGTGGTCATCAACGAAAGTGTTGATCTGGCGAAAATCTTTGGCGCAACTGAAAGTCATAAGTATGTGAATGGCATCCTGGATAAGTTGGCTGCCCGGGTACGTATGACTGAGATTAACGCCAAGCGCGGTAAATAACAGCTCGATGGCGGTGGGTGAGTTTGAGTTGATCCGGCATTACTTCTCTGATCTTGGGAGTGATAAGTCAGGCTCTGTCCGTTTATCAGTGGGTGATGATTGTGCCATTATTGCTCCGCCTGCGGGTTATAACCTGGTGGTATCGATCGATACCATGGTTGAAGGAACGCACTTTCCAAAGGGGACTCCCGGCGATAAGGTCGCTTCCCGTTTGTTAGGTGCAGCGCTGAGTGATCTGGCGGCAATGGCGGCGGTACCGGCCTGTTTTACCCTGGCGCTTACCCTGCCTGAGACTGATACCCCGTGGTTGAAAGCCTTCAGTACCCGGTTGTCAGAACTGGCCAGCCAGTATGGTGTTCGGCTGGTGGGGGGAGATACCACTAGAGGCCCCCTGACTCTCAGTATTCAGGTGCACGGCTGGACCAAACCCGGTAAAGCATTGCTGCGCAGCGGTGCTCAGCCCGGTGACCGGATCTTTGTGACCGGGACTTTAGGAGACTCCAGAGGCGGACTGGAAACAGTTCTGAAGCATGTTACCGGAGAGCAGGTGCCCTACCTGCAGAAGCGTTTCTTCAATCCTGAACCTCGCCTTGATACCGCTTTGCTTGTGTCTGATTTTGCTACTTCTGCAATCGATATATCCGATGGTTTACTGGCCGATCTGAATCATATACTTATGGCAAGCAAGGTGGGTGCAATGCTTCACCCGACTGAATTGCCGGTATCTCAATCGCTGTATCGCTGGGTGGGTGAAAAACAAGCCCGGGAGTGGGCATTGGGCGGTGGTGAAGATTTTGAACTCTGTTTTACTGTCCCGCTATTGGCTGAACCTAAATTGGCATGGGCGCTGCGTGAACATGATGTAGCGGTAACCTGTATCGGTCAGATCACAGACACTCCCGGTATTGTGCTGGCCGAAGAGGGGAAAGTCTGGTCGGTTGAGCCCCAGGGTTATAATCATTTTTCTGAGAAAGGCGTTAACCGATGAACCGAGCTCCTGCGTCCGTATGGCGTAACCCTGTACACTTTTTGGCTTTTGGTCTGGGAAGTGGCGCTGCCCCATGGGCACCGGGAACCGTGGGTACTCTGGCGGCGATACCGTTTTTTTTGCTGATGCAGCCTTTATCTCTTTTCTGGTATGGCGTTATTCTGCTGGTAACCTCTCTGATCGGTATCTATTTGTGTGGTAAAACCTCGGATGATATGGGGGTGCATGATCACGGGGGTATCGTCTGGGATGAATTTGTTGGTTACTGGCTGACGATGTTTGCAGCACCACCAGGCTGGTTATGGATTATCATCGGTTTTGTGTTGTTCAGAGTCTTCGATATTATCAAACCCTGGCCGATCAGCTGGGCTGATAAAAAAGTGGCGGGCGGTCTGGGAATCATGCTGGATGATATTCTGGCGGGCCTTATGGCACTGGGTTGCTTGCAACTTCTGGCTCTGTTTTTCTAACCCCTTCGACCGTTAATAGGCTTTGTTTTCAGTTTAATTTCAGACACTGTTGTTATTCTTTCACTGTAACCTGTTCATTTATTTGTTTAAGTGGGTTGTTTGAGTCAGTTATCTGATCTTCCCCTGGAGCCTTTATGAAAGTGATATTCACAACAGTTTTTTTGGCGTTTTTTAGCTTTGTGACGCCGGTACATAGTGTCGGCTCCGGGATTAAAGCGTTGGACTACGAGGCTTGCCGGTTGCTCGTGAATGAGGGAGAGATTCTCTCTATGAGTGAACTGATGAAACTGGTAAATACTCTATCTGAGGGTAAGATTATAGATACGCGTTTATTGCAGGATGAACAATCGTATATATATGAGATGGAAATTGCCGGTACGGATGGGATGGTTCAAATGCTTTATGTTGATGCTCGTAGTGGAATGGTGACCGATCCGGTGAAGGTTGAAAGCGAATAAGGAGATCGTAGCAGATGCGTATTTTGCTGGTAGAAGATGATGCAGCACTGGGGCCTGAGCTTAAAACAACCTTGGCGCGTAATGGTTATGCGGTTGATCTGGCGGTTAATGGTATTGATGGGCAGATCATGGGTAAAGAAGATATCTATGATCTGGTTATTCTGGATCTGGGCTTGCCTGACAAATCCGGTCTGGATGTGTTGCGGCACTGGCGGGCGCAGAAGAATAATATCCCGGTTTTAGTACTAACCGCACGAAGCGCCTGGCAGGAACGGGTGGATGGTTTTGATGCCGGTGCGGATGATTATTTGCCCAAACCTTTTCATACCGAAGAGTTGCTGGTTCGAATGACGGCTCTGTTACGGCGTGCAAATCAACAGATCAGCTCTCAGTTAGAGGCCTCAGGTCTGACGTTAGATGAGAACACTCAGTCAGTACTCAGGGAGGGAGAAGAAGTGGCTCTGACAGGCACAGAGTATCGATTACTGCGTTATATGATGCATAACCCGGGAAGAGTTTTGTCAAAGCTACAACTGGTGGAGCACATGTATGATGATTGTGCTGAAAATGACAGCAATGTTGTTGAGGCTTATATCAAAATGCTACGGAAAAAGATCGGCCACGAGATGATCACCACCAAACGTGGTCAGGGTTATGTCTTTGGAGCCAGTCGTTGAGATCGATTCAGTCCCGGCTCAATGTTAATTTTATCGTCGTAACGGTGATTTTGTTCGGCCTCTTCTGGGTAGGGCAAAGCTGGTTTCTGCGACAGATGGCCTATGAGTTTGTTGCTTCCCGACTGAATAGTGATGCGTACTCTGTGTTACGTGCGGTCGAGATGGATATCGGTTCTGGCTGGCGCATCAATTTGGATAACACCTCCTCTGTATATCAGCAGCCGATGTCCGGACACTATTTTCAAGTCGCCGTCGATGGCAAATGGTTCTACTCGCGTTCATTGTGGGATGGACAGATACCTTCCTCTGGCGGTAATGATATAGGTCAGGAAAATATCAGCCTGGTCGAGCAGAACGATAAACCTACTCTGGTTTATTCGAATAAGTTCATGAAGCAGGGCCGGGAAATTCAGGTGATACTGGCTGAAGATATCAGTCGTATCGATGAATCTCTTAGTCAGTTAGGCTGGCTGTTGGCGGGTTTGGGAACTGTTGGGCTGATGGTTTTGCTGGCGTTGCAGATCTTTATTATCCGTCGTGGTCTGTGTTCGCTGGTGGATGTAAAAAAAGATATCTTACGCTTAAAGTCCGGAGATGTGCGTCAGCTTTCATCTACCAATACTGCTGAAATTGAACCGCTGGTGACAGAAATCAATTATCTGGTTCAAAATATGGAACTGCGGTTACAGCGTTCACGTAATGCGGTGGGTAATCTGGCCCATGCCGCTAAAACGCCTCTGACGGTGATTGACCGTCATGTGGATGTACTGCTCGAAGAGGATGTTGAGCAGGGCAAAGGGATTAAAGAACAGTCCACTCGATTGCGAGAGATGATAGAGCGTGAGTTGACCCGGGCTAGAATTGCCGGCGCAGCGTTGCCGGGCCAGCGAATCTATATTGGTGAAGAGCTGGAAAAGCTGACACGTACACTGAAAGCTATCTACCGTGAGAAAGCGCTGGTGTTTAAATTGGATATCAGCGCTAAAAGTTATTTTCCTGGTGAGCGTGATGATCTGGTCGAACTGATGGGTAATCTGCTGGATAATGCCAGCAAATGGGCCGAGAGTGAAATCCGGATAAAGGCACATATGGATGACCACTGTCTTGAGCTGGTGGTAGAGGACGACGGTCCGGGTATTCCGCCAGATGCCCGTGAGCGCTTGTTGAATCGGGGTGAGCGGCTTGATGAGTCCACTACCGGACATGGACTGGGTATGAGTATTATCACCGAGATAGTTCGCCAGTATCAGGGTAAGCTTATGCTGGATTCTTCTCAGCGGTTGGGGGGGCTGGAGGTCCAGGTGATACTGCCGCGCCGGGTGGACCTCGAACTTCCGGACTAAAATAAACCCCTCACATCTTAAATATTCTGTTAATGTCCCCATCTTAGGGGTATGTGAAAGGCCATATCGCTGCTAGAATAACCGCCTTATTTTTTGAAGGAATCCCTTAGTGTCCGTTAAGTACGTAGCATCATCTAAGCTGCCGACCCCCTGGGGTATTTTTACTATGGTGGGGTTTGAAGATCTGGAATCCGGAAAAGAGCATGTGGTTCTGACTTTTGGTGAAGTGGACTCGGGCCAGCCGATTCTGGCGCGTATTCATTCAGAGTGTCTGACCGGTGATGCGCTCTTCTCGCTGCGCTGTGATTGTGGTTTTCAGTTACAGGAAGCGATGAAGCGGATTAGCGAAGAAGGAACCGGAGTGCTGCTTTATCTGCGCCAGGAAGGTCGCGGTATTGGGCTGCTGAATAAAATTAAGGCTTATCATCTGCAGGATGGTGGGGCGGATACAGTCGAAGCTAATGAGAAGTTAGGCTTTGCTGCAGACATGCGTGATTACAGTATGTGTCAGGTGATGCTCGAACACCTTAATATTAAGAGTGTGAACCTGATGACTAATAATCCCCGTAAGGTGAAAGCGTTAGAAAAGTATGGTTTAAACGTAGCTGCACGGGTGCCCCTCCAAGTGGGCAAAAATCGCCACAATGAACACTACCTGGCGACTAAAATGGGTAAGCTCGGACATCTGATGAGCGAAGAGCATTTCCAGGATGAGGATTAACAGACCTCATTTATAAAAAAAACCGGCTGAAGCCGGTTTTTTTATAACAGGAGTTTAGCCTAATTAGAGAATGTCTTTTATGGCAGCCACTATTCCCTGACTATCTAGCCCGCACTCATTCAGTTGCTCTGCGCGCGTTGCATGTTCAATCCAGCGATCAGGAATGCCAAGGCTAACTAGTAAGTTGCTGTATTGCTGAGCATGTAGGTACTCGCTCACTTCAGCGCCAGCGCCGCCTTTTATTGAATGATCTTCCAGAGTTATGAGCAGCGAGTGCTCTTTTACCAGTTGGTCAACCATCTCCCGATCCAGCGGTTTCACAAAACGCATATCAACCAGCGTCAGGTTGAGCTGTTCCGCAGCCTCTTTCGCTTCACTTAGCAGTGGGCCGAAATTTAATAAAGCGCCATGTTCTCCCTGACGTATTAACCGGGCTTTACCGAGAGTCACGGGTTCTGTTTTTTGGACGCTGTGGCCGGGTCCCTTACCTCGGGGATAGCGAACCGCAGCCGGGCCTGAGTATTCATAGCCGGTCTGCAGCAAATTGCACAGTTCCTGCTCATCCGATGGGGCCATAATTACCATGCCGGGAATGCAGCGCAGATAGCTGATATCAAAACAGCCTGCGTGGGTTGCGCCGTCTTCGCCGACCAACCCTGCACGGTCGATGGCAAAGAGTATGTCGAGATTTTGAATCGCGACATCATGGATGAGCTGATCATAGGCCCGTTGTAAAAAAGTCGAATAGATCGCCACGACAGGTTTCATATTCCGGCAGGCCATACCGGCTGCCAGCGTGACAGCGTGCTGCTCTGCGATAGCGACATCAAAAAAACGTTCGCCGAAGCGTTGTGAAAACTCAATCAGATCGGAGCCTTCACTCATCGCCGGGGTTATGCCGACGGTGCGCGAGTCGTGCGCCGCCAGGTCACATATCCATCGGCCAAAAATGTGTGCGTAGTTAGGCTGCTTAGCCTTAGGGGGGGATTGAGGCTGAGTGATAGGCTCAATCTTGGTGATCGCATGATAACCGACCGGATCTTTCTCAGCGGGGGCGAATCCTTTGCCTTTGAGGGTGGTTATGTGAAGAAATTGTGGGCCCTTCGCTTTGAGCGAGCGTTGCAGCGCCGGTATCAACTTGTCGAAATCATGCCCATCGACGGGGCCGCTATAGTGAAAATCAACCGCCTCGAACAGCGCTGCAGTGGTAGCTCCCATTTTGTCTTTCAGGTTTTTTGCCAGATAGGTGGCCAGCCCGCCCTCATTCCTGGAGATCGACATATCGTTATCATTCAGGATAACCAGTAAATCGGCATTCGTATGGGCTGCATGGTTGAGTGCTTCAAATGCCATCCCTGCCGTCATTGCACCATCCCCTATAATAGCGACGGTTTTATGTTCAAAGCCTTGCAGCCGGTCTGCCAGAGCCATTCCCAGGGCTGCACTGATCGAAGTGCTGGAGTGTCCGGTGCCGAAGTCATCGTACTGACTTTCACTGATACGGGGAAAAGGTGCTAATCCCTCTTTTTGACGGATGCTGAGTAACGCATCTTTACGACCCGTGAGAATCTTATGGGGATAACTTTGATGGCCTACATCCCAGATCAGATGATCGTCCGGTGTGTTTAGCAGGTAGTGCAGCGCTATTGTGAGCTCTGTGACGCCAAGCCCTGCGCCGAAATGTCCGCCGGTCTGGCCGACGGAATAGAGCAAGAAAGCCCGTAACTGTTCTGCGACTTCCGGCAGTTGCCCAGGGGGTAATTGACGCAGGTCAGCGGGAGAGACAATGCTGTCCAGTAGCGGTGTAGCCGGGCGGGATTCAGGGATAGAGTAGAACATAGGGATCAATACTGCCGCTCAACGATGTAATCTGCAAGCCAGTGAAGCGGCTCGGCCGCATCATTAAAGCAGGTGATACTTTCATGTGCTTGCTGATTCAGCAGGGCGAGTTTCTGTTTGGCGCCCGCCATACCTAATAGGGCAGGATAGGTCGATTTTTCATGTTGCAGATCGGAGCCCTGAGGCTTGCCTAATGTCTCTGTGCTGCCTTCAATATCGAGAATATCGTCTTTTACCTGAAATGCCAGACCGATAGCGCGGGCGTAGTTGTTGAGTGCTTTCAGGTCTGCTTTGCTGGCATTGTTACTGGAAAGAGCTCCCATCTCTATACTGGCACAGATCAGAGCGCCGGTTTTGTGCCGGTGCATCAGTTCCAGTTGCATCATGCTGATCTGTTTTCCTTCATTGCAGAGATCAATAGACTGACCACCTACCATGCCGAGATAGCCGCTATCACGGGCCAGCGCGCTGATCATCTGTAGTCGGACATCAGCGGGCAGGCCATTATCTGTTGTGAGCAATTCGAAGGCGAGCGCTTGCAGCCCGTCACCGGCCAGGATGGCCGTCGCTTCATCAAAAGCGATATGACAAGTTGGTTTTCCCCGCCGCAGCTCATCATCGTCCATCGCTGGGAGGTCATCATGTACCAGTGAATAACTATGGATGCATTCGATAGCGCAGGCGGCAGAATCTGCTTGAGATATCTGACCATTAAGAAGTTGATTTGCCATATATACCAGCACTGGTCGAACCCGTTTACCGCCGTTAAACAGTGAGTAGTTCATTGCCAGGCGAACCTGCTCGGCATCCGAGGTGTTTTGCAGGACGGTTGCCAGTTGTTGCTCAACTCTTTTCTGATACTGCTGTAGCAGCTTCCCTTCCATCAGATCATTCCTCTGGAAGATCAAAGGGAACCTCTTTCAACTCCCCATTCTGCTGAATCAGCATCTGCACTTTTTGTTCTGCCTGGGCGAGGATGGACTGGCAGTCGCGCGTCAGGCTTACGCCCTGCTCAAACGTCTGCAGAGACTGTTCCAGAGACAGTTCTCCCTGTTCTAATTGGGTGACCATGGTCTCCAACTGTGCCAAAGAGGTTTCAAAATCAGGTGTTTTCTTTTTTGCAGACATAGGGGGTACCGTCGGGTTGGAACCGTTTAAAAGGCGACAAACTACCGGACAGGCCGGTTTTGGTCAATCAGACCAATAAATTGTACTCGAAACAGTGGGAAATAGGTGAACCCGGTAAATTTTTTGATACTATCTAGCTACAGGTAAATAGGTATGCTGCCGATAACAGATTCTACATAGGTACTGTTGCGGGTTTGGGTATCCTAACTAATTTATAAAATTGGGGAATGAAGAGTGGATATAGCGACGCTCGTCGGTATTTTAGGCGCCTTTGGTATCGTTATTGCCGCGATGGTAACGGGAGGCGATATAGGCGTTTTTGTCAACGTCCCGTCCTTGCTGATCGTGATTGGCGGAAGTCTGTTTGTTGTACTGATGAAGTTCCCATTAGGGCACTTTCTGGCGGTCGGCAAAGTTGTTGGTAAAGCGTTCAAATTTAAAACGGTAAAGCCCGAAGATATTATCGCTGAAACCGTTGATCTGGCTGATGCTGCTCGTAAAGGTGGTCTGCTGTCCCTCGAAGATAAAGAGGTCAGTAGTGACTTCATGCAACGGGGTATCCAGTTACTGGTTGATGGACACGACCCTGAAATTGTTAAAACGCTGCTGAATAAAGAAAAAGGGCTGACCACCGAACGTCACGAATATGGTTCAGATATTTTTAAAGCGATAGGCGATGTAGGCCCTGGAATGGGAATGATCGGTACCCTGGTAGGTTTGGTGCAGATGCTATCCAATATGTCTGATCCTAAATCGATCGGTCCGGCGATGGCGGTTGCGCTTTTGACAACGCTGTATGGGGCGATGCTGGCGACAATGTTCGCTCTGCCTGTTTCAGATAAGCTGGATGTGCGTAAAGCGGAAGAAGAGCTTAATCAGTCACTGATTATTGATGGTTTGCTGGCGATTCAGGCAGGACAAAATCCCCGCGTTATTGAACAGATGCTTCGTAACTATCTTCCTGAGAAGAAGCGCGCAGTCGCTGAAGAGTAGGGGATAGCAGGATGAGTGAAGAAGAACATAAATGTCCCCCCTGTCCGGCAGGTTTGCCGGGATGGCTGGCGACCTTTGGTGACTTGATGTCACTGCTGATGTGTTTCTTCGTACTTCTATTGTCATTTTCTGAAATGGATGTGCTGAAGTTCAAGCAGTTGGCAGGCTCGATGCGCGAAGCATTCGGTGTTCAGAATCAGGTTAAAGTTCAGGATATCCCAAAAGGTACCAGCATTATTGCGCAGGAATTCAGCCCGGGCCGGCCGGAACCTACGCCACTGAATGAAGTCAGACAGATGACGCTCAATAATACTATGCAAAGCCTTGATATCAGGACTGAAGAGGGTGAGTCTGAGGTCAGTGATAAGCAAGCGGGAGAAACGGCAGAACAGCTTCGGGAGATGCTAGAAGAGTTGGAGGCTAAGGCTGAAGCGGAGGCTAAAAAGGAAGCCGTAGAGTTTGCCGCTGCACTGCGCCAAGAGATAGGGCAAGGCAGTGTTGAAGTTGATACGGATGGCAAAAAGATTGTTATCAGGGTTAAGGAAAAAGGCTCATTTGATTCAGGTTCTGCTGAACTTAAATTTGCTTACATTCCGATAATTGCGAAGATTCGGGACGTGTTGCTTAATGTCAGTGGTAAAGTCGCAATCGAAGGGCATTCCGATAATATCCCTGTTTCCGGGGGGCGTTATGAGTCGAACTGGGGGCTGTCGACTTCCCGGGCGCTGGCAGTAGGTCACGAGTTGTTTGCCGACCCACGTATTGATCAAGCTCGCTTTACGGTTATCGGCTTTGCCGATACGAAACCTTTGGCACCGAATAATACGGCTGAAAACCGTAGTACTAACCGCCGGGTAGAAATTATCATTCAGAAAGGCAATGATCCTGAAGCGCTGGAGAAACTCAAAACGCAGGGTGAGGGAGATAAAGAGTTCGGGCCGCTGGAGCCGCAAGAGGTCTTCTAATAAAAATTCAGGGCCAGTTTAGAGACAAAAAAACCCAGCAAAAGCTGGGTTTTTTTATCTGAGAACTCTATTACTTAGAGTTATCTAGCATGTGCTGGATAGCTGCTTTCATCTCGCTATCAGTACAATCCATGCAAGTACCTTTAGGAGGCATTGCGTTAACACCTTTTATTGCAGATGCTGTTAGCGCATCGATACCCATAGCGGCACGTGGACCCCATTGATCAGCCTTACCAACGATAGGAGCGCCGGCAGCACCCGTCATGTGGCATGCCATGCATTTAGTGTTATAAACGGTAGCGCCATCGCGTTCAGCCATTGCTGCAACTGGAGTCATTAGCATGGCAGTTACTGCCAGAATCATAGTCTTTTTCATCTTGCCTTCACCTTTATTAGTATCCGTAGAGAGTCGCCGTTATATCGGCCCCGGAATTTGGTCATCGAAGTGTATTCGTTAAGGGTACGTACTGTAAATACCACATAAGGCCTGAATTGAGTCTGAACCGGTAAATAATGATATAGAGCAAAGTGACTATGTCAGGCGTGCAGACTCATAGCGTAAATAGCCTGATGGTGCTGATTAGATGCTTTGGCTTTCTGCATTACTCGTTGTTTGATGTACTCATTATAGACAGCGGTGACCTGCTCAACTGGCAGGTCCAGAATAGCCGCAATCTGGTCGGTAGTATGGTTGTCACGCATAAACTGCTCTATTTGATATCCAATGTAATTCGTCTTCATTGTTTTAAACCTATTCTCTATTTTACGGGGTTGATAATCCCAAAAATATGTTACAAAAGCATTGCGGACACTTAATTACCTAAGAATTTCAGGGTTTTTGTTGTCGTAAGGGGGGAGGATGGTATATGTTGTATTTATTACTCAAACTGAGATATTTGTTTGAATAGGGCTCTGCGTCGTTGGCAAGGATTGGCACGCAGTAAATGAAACCAGGGGTGAAAATGGATAAAAATAATACTGCACTAAAGGCTGGTTCATATCAGAGCAAAACTTCAATAGTAGGAGGGGGTATGCCGACTAGCTTGCGCGCCAGTTACGATGCCGATGAACTGGCAGAAAAGTTGGGATTCGTGTCTTTTTCAACTGATTTTCTGATTCGTTGTTATCGTGTGTTTGATGGTGATATTAAATCAGCGATTATCTTTAACGTAATCTCTTTGTGGGCTTTGCGTCAGCGAGAGGGATCAGAGGAACAGCAGGAAGTTGCTGGTTTTTCCTGTAATAATCACTCCATCAGTATCGCAACAGGTATTCCTTACGAGACTGTGCGCCGTAAGGTTAAGGCGATGGTTGAAAACGGGTGGCTGGAATTTAGCGATTCATCTCACGTTGTACTTAATTCAGATAAGTGGCGTGAAGTCTTGGGTGAAGTGATAGACCCCGAACGTTGTGTTGTTGGTTATGTACGAAGTACTGATGTTGCCCCCAGTTTTTCTGGTCGCGAGCGACGAGGTACACCTTCAGATCGTCGCAGCTGAACTATGTATGTTTTACAGAGGGTCGCAATCGCGGCCCTTTTTATTGCGCGTATCTTTTCTCGTCATTCAGATCAGCTTTTCAGCAGAAAAAGATTGCCTCTCGGCTCGATCTTCGGTCAAATTTGAACTTCTTTATACCTTGCCTCAAGGAACAGTGTAGATGTCAGACAGTGAATTATTCGAGCAGGTAGCGGAAGAAATTTATCGGCAGGGTTATTCTGTACTGAGTAATGCTTTGCCTGCGGAGCTTTGTAACTCCCTGGCTGAAGAAGTCAGGCGTTTGCCCTCGGAGCGTTTTAGCCGGGCGGGTATAGGCCGTCAGGAAGCGCATCTAAAAGCTGAAGTAATACGCCGGGATGAGATCTGCTGGATAGATAATTCCACTGCAGCAGGTCATGACTGGCTCGAGTGGGCCGGAGGGCTTAAACACGCGATAAATCGGCGTTTGTTCCTGGGTTTGTTCTCGTTCGAGAGCCATTATGCCCATTACCAGACCGGTGATTTTTATAAAGTGCATCTGGACGCGTTCAGAGGCCAGCAAAACCGCGTGCTGACAGTCGTAACTTATCTTAATCCTGACTGGAACCCTGAAGATGGTGGAGAGCTGGTCATCTATCCCGAAAAGGGCAGCACTCCTTTGATGAAAGTGATGCCTGAATTTGGCACCCTGGTGGTGTTTCTCAGTGAAGAGTTTCCCCATGAGGTCTTGCCTGCTCAAACTGATCGTTACAGTATTGCTGGCTGGTACCGTATCAACAGCTCTGACAGCAGCAGGATTGATCCTGAAGCCTGATGCTGTCAGAGAGCTCTGTTATTTAAGCGTCGTTGCAAGATAGTGACTGAAACGCTGCCAGGATTTAGTGTCAGCATCTTTGCGATAACGCTCTGAGCCAAAAACAGTGAAAGCATGGGGTGCACCGCTATAGGTGATCATTTCGTGGGACACCTTACTGCCTTCAAGTTCGCTGGCCAGTGCTGCAAATTGATCCATGGTAATAGCGGTGTCGGCGCTGCCATGCATAATAAGCATTGATCCCTGGGTTTGTGAGTAGTCCTGCCCTTCAGGGGTTTTCAGACCGCCGTGAAATGTTGCAAAGCCTTTAAGTGCAGCGCCAGAGCGAGCCATCTCTAAAACAGCAGCGCCACCAAAACAGTAGCCCATCGCGACACTGTTATCTGTGTTACCACCCAACTCTTTGGCTTTGCTCATCGCCCCTTCAAGCAGGCTTCTCATTTTCTCCCGGTCTTTGTAAAGCTCACCGGTGTGCTGTTTCTTATCGGTGACTTCGGTGGGTCTGACACCCGCGCCAAAAAGGTCTGCTGCAAAGACTGCATATCCCATATCTGCCAGCATGTCGGCGCGTTTGACTTCATAATCGGTTAAACCATCCCAATCGTGTACCAATAGCACCATCGGCGCACCTTGGCCTGGGCTGGTGTAATAGCCCTCATAATCAAGACCGTTTACCTGATATTTAACGATGCTGCCGGCCTGAACGGCCGTTGAAAGAAAAAGGGAAAGCCCCAGCATAGAAAGGTAATTCATATCGTTCACCCGACATTGTTGTATTGAGTTGGTATTAAGTTTGGAAAAATATTGATATTTGTCCAGCACGTTGACGAGTGTTACGGCATAACGGGGCAATAAAATCCGAAAATCGGACTAAATAGATAATTGAGCAGAGAGCTGCGAACAGTTTTCGATTTTATCTCTGTCGGTGATAACATACAGACCATCAATGAGAACGTACTAAGGACTGGCAGTGTCCCATATAGACAGATCAACTTCAGCATCCCGAAACTTCCTTTGGTTACTGACGGGTTATATAGTGCTGCACCTGTTTATCCGCTTGGGGATGGGGGGAACTCTGGAGTTGGATGAGGCAGAACAGATCATTCTGGGTCAGCAGCTTGAGTTGGGTTATAACACTCAGCCGCCTCTGTATACATGGATTCAATGGCTGTTTTTCCAGTTGCTGGGTACCGGTGTTTTTGCACTGGCACTATTAAAGTCATTCCTGCTCTTC